>CAZCFC010000003.1:25807-29825 GCA_964497815.1 uncultured Cypionkella sp. | reverse complement strand
AATTCCTGACCATCCCAGCCAGCAGGATTGAAGCGGGGGCAGCAACCTGTGGAATTGTCGGACTGGTCGTAGGTCGGGGTAGCGTTGACCTGCATGGATACCTCCTTTGGACACGTGCCAAGTAGATAAGTCCGCGTTTTATGCTGCATTGATGCCACGCAACCTTGATGTCGTTTGTGCCCGGTTGGCGACCGGATGGGCTGCAACGGCGCGACGAATGCCCATTATGGAAACGGGGTGAACCGGCAGTCGCTTGACCAGATCAAGGCTTTCGGGCCTAAAGGCGCCATGAATACGCCCCGCAAGAAACCCACCCCAACACCAGCCGCTGCCCCAACTTCCCGGTGGCGGCGGATACGCTGGTGGATTGGTCGCGGCTTTGCCGGACTTGCGGCCTTTTACGCTGTTCTGATCCTTTTGTTCAGCTTCCTTCCCCCACCGATCAACCTCTATCAGATCAGCGAAAGCGTGCGCCTTGGGGGGATTGAAAAAGATTGGGTCGGATGGGATGACATCGCCCCGGTGATGGCCCAATCCGTGGTTGCGGCCGAGGACGCCAATTTCTGCTTGCACTGGGGCTTTGACATGGCCGCCATCCGCGCCGCCGTGGATGAAGGGGGCAACCGTGGCGCGTCAACCCTTAGCCAGCAGGTGGTGAAAAACACCTTTCTGTGGCAGGGTCGGTCATGGTTGCGCAAGGCGATGGAGGCGGTGCTGACCCCGGTGATGGAACTGGTCTGGTCCAAACAGCGCATCCTGGAAGTCTACCTTAACGTGGCAGAGTTCGATGAGGGTGTGTTCGGCGTGCAGGCTGCGGCACAGCATTACTTTGGTGTCGATGCCCGTGATCTGACCGCGCTGCAAGCCGCCCGCCTGGCCGCCGTCTTGCCCGACCCGAAAGGCCGCAGCGCCAGCAAGCCCAGCGATTTCGTCCGCAAACGCACCCGCGCCATCATGGCCGGGGCTGAAACCATCGCTGTCGATGGCCGTGCCGCCTGTTTTGAAGGCTAGGCCTGTGTCTTGCCGCCCCTGACCCAGCCTTGGCGACTGCGGCGCATGCCGGGGTTCCTGGGTTATGTGTGGCTGCTGATGCAGCGCTTTGCAGCGTCAAAATGGATGCGGCGGTGTCTGGTCCGGATGACCCTGCGCCGGTGCCAGCGCGCCAGATTGACCCGGCGCTGAAATGGCCGCTTCAAAGCCCAGCCGAACCCGCCACCAAAACCGCGCAGCAGCGCCCCAGGCCGCCGACCACGAATGCGCGGGCCATGCGGGATTGATCCTGTGGGGGCAGGCAGGTATCAGAGAGGCGACCAGCCAAGAGTGTTCGCATGATCCGCCTTTATCACTTCCCCCTCTCACCCTTCTGCCGCAAGGTTCGCCTTATGCTGGCCGAAAAGAAGCTAGAGGTTGAGCTGATCGAAGAGCGTTATTGGGAGCCAAGTCCGGATTTTCTGCGCCGCAATCCGGCAGGCAAAGTGCCGGTGCTGCGGATGGACACCAAGGTGCTGTCGGAATCTCAGGCGATTTGCGAATATCTCGAAGAGGCAGTTCCCACGCCGCCACTTATGCCGCGCGATGCAGATGCAAGATACGAGGTGCGTCGCCTGTGTGCGTGGTTTGACGACAAATTCCACGCCGAGGTGACGTCCAAGCTGCTGTATGAGCGGGTCAACAAGAAGATCATGGCACAGGGCTATCCGGATTCAAAGAACGTGAAATCCGGTGCCGGGCGGATCAAGTACCACATTGATTATCTGGGCTGGCTGCTGGATCAACGCCGCTGGCTTGCGGGGGATGTGATGACGCTGGCCGACCTGACAGCTGCGGCGCATCTGTCCTGTCTGGATTATATATCCGATGTGGACTGGAATCGGTCGGCCACAGTGAAGGACTGGTACGCCAAGATCAAATCGCGCCCGTCCTTCCGAACCTTGCTTGCCGATCAGGTATCGGGCTTTCCGCCGCCCGCGCATTATGCCGATCTGGATTTCTAAGATGCGCAGTCGGTGCTGGGCTTCTGCTGCGGACCCGGAATAGTCGAGGACAGATGAACACGCTGAAGGCCCAACTGATCGCGCGGGCCTTGGAAGAGGGGTTTTCCAAGGTTGGGATTTGCGCCCCCGACGCTGCGCCGCAAACCGCAGGTCGGTTGCGGGCGTTTCTAGAGGCAGGGCGGCATGGCCAGATGGGCTGGATGGCCGAACGTGAAGGCTGGCGTGGGTCGGCGGCGGCGCTGTGGCCCGAAGCGCGGTCGGTGATCATGCTGGCCGAGGTCTACACGCCGGAGGTTGATCCCCTGGCGGTTCTGGGGCACCCCGACCGCGCTGCGATTTCAGTCTATGCGCAGGGCAAGGATTACCACGATCTGGTGAAGCGGCGGCTGAAACGCCTGGGAGGTTGGTTCGCCGGCCTGGCGGCGGCCGAGATAAAAGTGTTTGTCGACACCGCCCCGGTGATGGAAAAGCCTTTGGCGCAGGCGGCAGGTTTGGGATGGCAGGGCAAGCACACCAACCTTTTGGCCCGCGATCTGGGCAGTTGGTTCTTTCTGGGCGCGATCTTTACCACCGCCGATTTGCCCAAGGATCCGGTCGAGCCATCCCATTGTGGCAATTGCACCGCTTGTCTGGATATTTGCCCGACACGTGCCTTCCCCGCGCCGTATCAACTGGATGCGCGGCGCTGCATTTCCTACCTGACCATCGAGCACAAGGGCCCGGTGGACCCGGATTTGCGGGCCTTGATGGGCAACCGGATCTATGGCTGTGATGACTGTCTGGCCGTTTGCCCCTGGAACAAGTTTGCACAGGCGGCAAAGGAGGTCGGCTATCAGCCGCGCGTGGGGGCACCTGAACTGGCAGAGTTGGTCGGGCTGGACGACGCCGGATTTCGCGTGCGCTTTGCGGGCAGCCCGATCAAACGCATCGGGCGCGACCGGTTTGTGCGCAACGTGCTTTACGCGATTGGCAATTCCGGCCTGCCTGCCTTGGTCAGCCATGCCGCCCCGTTGCGGCAAGACCCTGACCCTGCTGTGGCCGAAGCCGCCGAATGGGCCGTGGCGCGGCTTAGCTGCTGACCATGGTCTTGAACCCGCCCCAGATCATCCGCTGCATGTTTGCGGGGCTGTCCTTCATCATGTCGGTCAACCGTGGGTCCGCCATCACCAGTGCCATCACCTGATCGCGGTGCGCGCGGTCGCGGTAGGTGGCGTAAGAGCAATAAACGATCTCGTCGGGTTCAAGGCCGACCGCTTGCGGAAACGAGGTCACATTGCCTGATGGCACGTCATCGGCGCGGTTTTCTGCGTAGGACAGCGCGCCATGTTCCATCCAGACCTTGCGGCCCAGTTCAGCCCATTCGAGGTAATCCCCTTCGCGGGCCACCAGCACAGGCATGATAAAGACATCGACATAGGCCATGGTCTTCTTCTCCTTTTACCGGATGATGATACCATGAAAATGCTGGGCCTGCCGCAAATGATCGCGCAGAGCGTTGATCTGATCCCGCAAAGCTGCCAGATCTGTCAGCGTCATGCCGGATTTCTCGATGATGCAGCCGGGAATATGCGCGGCGCGTGACTGCATGGCGTTGCCCTGATCGGTAAGCGACACACGCACCTGCCGTTCATCCACACTGTCGCGGGCGCGGTGGACAAGGCCTTGGGATTCAAGACGTTTCAGCAGCGGTGTCAATGTGTTGCTCTCTAATTGAAGAGCCTGGCCCAACTGCCCCACGGTTTGCCCATCGTCAGACCACAGCGCCACCAGCACCAGATATTGCGGGTAGGTCAAACCAACGTCATCCAGCAGGGGTTTATAGGCACCTTGCATGGCGTGAGCGGTGGAATACAGCGAAAAACAGATCATTTGTGGCAAGGGCAGGGTCATGGCGGGCTCCTTTGCGCCAAGATAAATCGCGCGCGATAAGATCGCAAGGGATTGACTTGGCCGCTGCCTGATGACATTGTATCGTATACGATTTAATCGCAAGGGATATATCATGCCAACGAAGGTAGTCTACA
>CAZCFC010000003.1:11019-25797 GCA_964497815.1 uncultured Cypionkella sp. | reverse complement strand
CTACAGCACCGAAGCCACCGCAACCGGTGGCGGGCGTGACGGAAAATCTGCGACCACTGACGGCGCTTTGGCCGTGACTTTGGCGGTGCCGAAGGAAATGGGTGGCACTGGCGCGGGCAACAACCCCGAACAGTTGTTCGCTGTGGGTTATGCCGCCTGCTATCTGGGCGCCATGCGCTTTGCGGCCAGCAGTGAAAAGCTGGGTACGGTTCCGGCGGATGCGTCTGTGACGGCAACGGTCGGCATTGGCCCGCGCGCCGAAGGTGGTTTTGGCATTCAGGTGGCCTTGGCAGTTGCCTTGCCGGGCGTTGATCGCGCCATTGCCGAGAAAATCGTCGAGCGCGGTCATTTCATCTGTCCCTATTCCAACGCCACCAAAGGCAACATTGACGTGACGACCACGCTGGTCTGAAGCGCTTGCCAGCGCCCCCTGCGGTGATAGGCTGCCGACTATAGGGCAGGGGGCGCGTGCATGGATCGGCTTAAGGGCAAGGTGGCTATCATTTCGGGCGGGGCGACGGGCATCGGTGCCGCCGCTTCGCGTCTGTTTGCCTCGGAAGGGGCGGCGGTCGGGATTATTGACCGCAATGTGCAGGCCGGGCAGGCCCTTGCGTTCGAGCTGGTACAGGCGGGCCACCGTGCCGTGTTTGCCACCGCTGATGTCAGCCAGAAGGCGCAGGTGGATGCAGCCGTGGCGACGGTGAAATCACAGCTTGGCCCGGTGAACGTGCTGTTCAACCATGCCGGAACCATCGTTATCAAACCCTTCCTTGAGACGGAGGAAGAGGATTGGGACATGCTGTTCGATGTCAACGTCAAGTCGATGTACCTGATGACCCGCGCCGTCTTGCCGATGATGGTTGAAGCTGGAAAAGGCGCGATTGTCTGCACCTCCAGCATCTCTGCCGTCTACGCCACCCCGATGGAGGTGCTTTATGATGCCACCAAGGGGGCCTGCCATATGTTCGCGCGGGCCATTGCGGTCGAGTTCCGGGACAAGGGCATCCGCTGCAATGCGGTATGTCCGGGCTTCATAGAAACCCCGCATGGGCTGCGTGAGGTTCAGGAATTGACAGCGCTGGGTGTCGATGCGTCCGAAGCCGCGATCAAGGCGGCGCAGGGACGGTTTGGCCAGCCGGAAGACATTGCAAGGGCAGCCCTGTATCTGGCGTCGGACGATGCCGAGTTCATCACTGGAACACAACTGTTCGTGGATGGGGGATTTTCCGCCGTTTGACCCCGCAGCCTTGGGCGGTGCGCCGCCATTTGAACGATTCCGTCGTGGGGAATCGCGCTTGGCTGTGGTATGTCTTTCCCGCGAAGCCAAGCAAGGAGACGGAGTATGACCAAACATCTGGCCGATCACCAACGGGCGTCGAATGGCGGTCGCCTTAGACATTTTCTGCGCATCGCCCGCGACCGCAGCGAAGCAGCGTGGACGAAGGTCCGGCAGCGCCCGCTGATGCGCGGCGACAACAACCGACGCGTGGTGGAATACATCCGCATCGCGCGTGGGCGTCAGGTTTGACGAATAAGGCGCGCCGGTTGGGCGCGCCTTATTTGCTGCGGGGCTGATCAGGCCCGCACCAGCTTTTCATACTCGGTCGAGATGTCACGGGTCATCTGACCCACTTCGAAATTATAGTCACCGATCTGCCCCACTGGCGTCACTTCGGCGGCGGTGCCTGTCAGCCAGCACTGTTGGAAGCCTTCCAACTCGGTCGGCGTGATGTGGCGTTCATGCACCGTCACGCCTTTGGCGCGCAGCATGCCGATCACGGTTTGCCGGGTGATACCATTCAGGAACGCATCGGGCAGGGGGGTATGCACTTCGCCATCCTTGACGAAGAAAATGTTCGCGCCGGTCGCTTCGGCCACATAGCCGCGATAGTCGAACATCATCGCGTCGGAACAGCCTTTGGCTTCGGCCGCGTGTTTGGACATGGTGCAGATCATGTAAAGCCCTGCGGCCTTGGCTGCATGAGGGATGGTTTCCGGGCTGGGACGCTTCCATTTTGCGATGTCAAGTTTCGCGCCCTTCATCTTGGCGTCGCCGTAGTAATTGCCCCAGGACCACACCGCCACAGCCATGCGGATCGGGTTTTTCTTGGATGCCACGCCCATATCTTCGCCCGCGCCGCGCCAGGCCAAAGCACGCACGTAGCCGTCGGTCAGGTTGTTCGCCTGCAGCGTCGCCGCCTTTGCCGCCTCAATTTCGGCCACCGAATAGGGCAGGTCCATATCCAGCAGCTCACCCGATTTGCGCAGGCGTTCGGAATGCTCGACCGACTTGAAGATCTTGCCGTTATAGCACCGCTCACCCTCGAACACCGATGATGCGTAATGCAAGGCATGGGTCAGAATGTGGACATTGGCCGTGCGCCATTCCACCAGTTTGCCATCCATCCAGATGAACCCGTCCCGATCGTCATATCCTGCCATTTTGGCCCCCATTTTCCGAATGTTGCGCCATATTGGTCCGATATGGACATAATATTGCGCGAAATCGTCGCTGGGCTAACAGTTGTGTCTTGGAATGTCAACAAGGCTGACGTAAATTCAGGCGCAGGAGGACCGTGATGGCCGAGACGACCCCCACCGGCGAAAGCCTGCTGTTCCTGACAGATGAGCAGTTGCGCAAAGGCATCGAAGCGATGTTTTTCGCCTATCGCGGCTTTACCTCGGACCCGGATCGTATTCTGGAGGGCATGGATTATGGCCGTGCCCATCATCGCGCCGTGCATTTCATCAACCGCAGTCCCGGAACGACGGTGGGCAATCTGCTGACCATTCTGGGCGTGACAAAGCAGTCGTTGAACCGTGTCTTGCGCACCCTGTTCGACGATGGTCTGGTCGAGGCGCGGGTGGGCAAACACGACAAACGCGAACGCCATCTGCATCTGACGGAAAAGGGTGCTGCGCTGGAACGGGCGCTTTCTGATGCCCAGCGCGCCCGCATGCGCGCCGCCTATCGTGCGGCGGGGCCGCAGGCTGTGCAAGGATTTCGCACCGTACTTGAGGCGATGATGGACCCGGACCAGCGGCGGCAGTATCAAGGCCTGAAGGAGGGCAGCCAATGACCGAACCGCAGGCCCATCTTCTGGTGGTGGACGATGACGAACGCATTCGCGGGCTGTTGCAGAAATTCCTGATCCGCAACGGCTTTCTGGTGTCGGTGGCGCGCGATGCCGCGCAGGCACGGCGCCTGCTGGGCGGTCTGGAGTTTGACATGATCGTGCTGGACGTGATGATGCCCGGCGAGGATGGCATCGCGCTGACCCGCGATCTGCGCAAGACCATGACCGTTCCGATCCTGCTGTTGACGGCCAAGGGCGAAACCGCCAACCGGATTGAAGGGTTTGAGGCAGGGGCCGATGACTATTTGATCAAGCCTTTTGAACCCAAGGAACTGTTGTTGCGCATCAACGCCATTCTGCGCCGCGTGCCGATGACCAGGCCCGACACCATCGCGCCCAAGGTGCTGCACATGGGCGCGGTGCGCTATGACATGGACCGTGGTGAATTGTGGCGTGGGGCCGATCTGATCCGCCTGACTGCGACCGAGGCCGCATTGATGCGGCTGTTTTCGGCCGAACCGGGTGTCGCTGTCAGCCGCGACAAGCTGGTCGGTGATATGCCGCGCGAAGAAGGAAACGGACAAGAGCGTGCTGTCGATGTGCAGATCACCCGCCTGCGCCGCAAGATCGAAGACGATCCCAAGCAACCACGCTATCTTCAAACTGTGCGTGGGGAGGGCTATATGTTGCAGCCCGATTGATCGGGGTTTTCCCGGTCTGTCACGTTTGTTTAACGGTTTTCTGCCCTTTTGGCACCTGCCTTATCAACCCATGGAGAGTCCTTTGACCATTCTGAAACTTACCGCTGTCTGCGGATTTGCATTGCTTGGATCTGCCGCAATCGCCCAGGATCTGGTGCCCTATTCCGAAGCTGGCGGCTGGGCCGTTGTCATCGACCCGACCTTGGGCAACGGCTGTCTGCTGTCGTCTGATTTCGAAGATGGCAGCCATGTCCGCATCGGTTTCGATCGCACCGCCGGCAATGGTTATGTGGCTGCTTTCAACGATGGCTGGGGTGAGATCACTGACGATACCGAATACCCGATCAGCTTCCTGCTGGACGATGAAAAATACGACGGCAATGCCAAGGGCGTGCATCTGGGGGACACTCCCGGCGTGGTCGTGACCTTTGACAGTATTGATTTCCTGACCGATCTGGCCGCGCGCAACGTCATGGTACTGCAATCCGAAGGCGCTGACGTGATGTCGATCGACCTGTCGGGCACCGACGAAGCGATTGCTGAAACGATTACCTGCCAGGACGAACAGGGTTGACCACTGCCGTCTATCATCATGGGGCGTTCCGGGGGCATGTCACGCCTCCGGGCCACCCCGAGCAAGTGGCGCGGTTGACGGCGGTTCATGCGGGCCTTGATGGGCTTGATCTGCGGTGGGTCGAGGCCCCCTTGGCCGACGACGCCGATATTCTGCGCTGTCATCCGCCCCGTTATCTGAACCGGGTGCGTGATGCCGCACCATCGGAAGGCTGGGCCCAGCTGGACGGTGACACCTATCTTTCACCCGGTTCGGTCGAGGCGGCCTTGCGTGCCGTGGGCGGTGCCTGTGCTGCGGTGGATGCCGTGCTGACGGGGCAAGTGGCGAATGCCTTCCTTGCCGCGCGCCCGCCGGGTCATCATGCCGAACGCGAAACCGCGATGGGATTTTGTGTGTTCGGAACGGTGGCCATTGCCGCAAAGCGGGCGCTGGATCATCATGGTCTGTCACGTGTGGCGATTGTCGATTTCGACGTACACCACGGCAATGGCACCCAGGATCTGATCTGGGACGAGGCGCGATGTTTTTTCGCCTCCAGCCATCAGATGCCGCTTTATCCCGGCTCTGGCGCGGCCACCGAAACGGGCGCACATGGCCAGATTGTCAACGTGCCGCTGCGCGAGGGGTCTGGGGGTGGCGTCATGCAAGCGGCGTATGAGGCGCGGGTTTTTCCGGCCCTGGTTGCCTGGCAGCCCGAATTGATTCTGATTTCCGCAGGCTTTGACGCCCATGCCGATGACCCCCTGGCAGGGTTGGAATGGCAGGCGACCGATTTTGCCTGGCTGACCGGGCGGATTTGTGATGTGGCGAACGCGGTCTGTCAGGGCCGGGTGGTATCCTGTCTTGAGGGCGGCTATGATCTGCCCGCGCTGACACTTTCCGTGGCGGCGCATGTGGCGGTTTTGCAGGAGCGCGGGCGATGACGGAAAAAACAGTGGCCGAGATGTCGTTTGAAGAGGCGATGGCGGCGCTTGAAACCGTGGTCACACAACTGGAGCGAGGCGAAGTGGCACTGGAACAGTCCATCGCGTTGTATGAACGTGGCGCGCTGCTGAAAGCCCACTGCGCGGCAAAACTGAAATCCGCCGAGGAAAAAGTGGAACTTATCCGCCTGCAAGAAGGCCGCGCCGTGGGGACAACCCCGGTGGAGGGGATGTGAGCTTTCCTGCCCTTCTGACCGCGGACGCGGCGCTGATCCAAGCCCGGTTTGATGCAATTTTTGCCAGCAAGCCGAACCAGCCCGTACTGCATGCCATGGCCTATGCCAGTGCGGGCGGCAAACGTCTGCGGGGTTTTCTGGTGCTGGAATCGGCGCGGATGCTGGGCATTGCGCCGGATCTTTCCCTGTCGGCGGCCGTTTCGGTTGAGTCGTTGCACGCCTATTCTCTGGTGCATGACGATCTGCCGGCCATGGACAACGATGATCTGCGTCGGGGCCTTCCCACCGTGCATGTGAAGTGGAACGAGGCAACGGCGATCCTGGCCGGGGATGCGCTGCAAACGCTGGCGTTTGAACTGCTTACCGATCCGGCGCTTGGGTCTGCCGAGGTGCGCGTGCAACTTATGGCGGCACTGGCGCGGGCATCGGGTGCCGAAGGCATGGTGCTTGGGCAGGCTTTGGACATTGCCGCCGAAACCGCCGCCACGCCGCTGACCCTGCCACAGATCACCGCATTGCAGGCGGGCAAAACCGGGGCGTTGATCCGCTATGCCGCCGAGGCCGGTGCCATTCTGGCGCAGCAAGACCCTGCCCCATTGCGCGGCTATGCTGACGCGCTTGGCCTTGCCTTCCAGATTGCCGATGACATCCTCGACGTAACCGGAGACGCCACCAAGGCGGGCAAGCGCCTGCAAAAAGATGCCGACGCGGGCAAGGCCACGTTCGTTTCGCTTCTGGGTCTGGAAACCGCCCAAACCCGCGCCAGATCCTTGATTGATGAGGCGTGCGCGCATCTTGCCCCCTATGGTGCAGCGGCGCGAAACTTGATTGACTGCGCCCGCTTCGTTATCTCGCGGGAAAGCTGACCCCAAAGCTGACCCCGGAGGGGCGAATGACTGACAGACCCAAGACCCCGATGCTGGACCGCGTGACGGTTCCTGCGGACATGAAATCCCTGTCCGACCGCGATCTGCGCCAGCTGGCGGATGACCTGCGGGCCGAGACAATTTCCGCTGTGTCCGTGACGGGCGGCCATCTGGGCGCGGGTCTGGGTGTGGTGGAGCTGACTGTGGCGCTGCATGCGGTGTTTCATGCGCCACGCGACAAGATCATCTGGGACGTTGGCCACCAGTGCTATCCGCACAAGATCCTGACCGGACGGCGTGACCGCATCCGCACCCTGCGCACGGAAAAGGGCCTGTCCGGTTTCACAAAGCGCAGCGAGTCGCCCTATGATCCCTTTGGCGCGGCGCACAGCTCGACCTCGATTTCTGCCGCGCTGGGCTTTGCGATGGCCGCCGAACTGGGCGGCGATCCGGGCGATGCCATTGCGGTGATCGGGGACGGATCAATGAGCGCCGGCATGGCGTTCGAGGCGATGAACAACGCCGGCCACCTCAAGAAACGCCTGTTCGTGATTCTGAATGATAACGAGATGTCCATTGCCCCGCCGGTTGGTGCGCTTTCGGCCTATCTGTCGCGGATGTACGCGGGCGAGCCCTTTCAAGACCTGAAATCGGCGGCCAGAGGCGTGGTTTCCCTGTTGCCCGAGCCGTTTCAGGAAGGTGCCCGGCGGGCCAAGGAAATGCTGAAGGGCATGGCCGTGGGTGGCACGCTGTTTGAGGAACTGGGTTTTTCCTACGTCGGCCCGATCGACGGCCACGACCTTGACCAACTGCTGCCGATCCTGCGCACCGCGCAAGCCCGCGCCACTGGCCCGATGCTGATC
The DNA here is from genome assembly GCA_964497815.1 of uncultured Cypionkella sp. GTDB lineage: Bacteria > Pseudomonadota > Alphaproteobacteria > Rhodobacterales > Rhodobacteraceae > Cypionkella. Next base: position 18,557 of record CAZCFC010000003.1, on the reverse strand, counting down.
CACGTCCTGACCAAAAAGGGCAAAGGCTACGCCCCCGCCGAGGCCGCCCGCGACAAGGGCCACGCGACAGGCAAGTTTGATGTGCTGACGGGCGTACAGCAAAAGGCCGCCTCCAACGCACCCAGTTACACCAAGGTCTTTGCGCAATCCTTGATCAAGGAGGCCGAAGCCGACGACAAGATCGTCGCCATAACGGCGGCGATGCCCGATGGTACTGGTCTTGATCTGTTCGCCGCGCGTTTCCCCAAGCGCACCTTCGACGTGGGCATTGCCGAACAGCACGCGGTGACCTTCAGTGCGGGTCTGGCGGCGGGTGGGATGAAGCCATTCTGCGCGATCTACTCAACCTTCCTGCAACGCGGCTATGATCAGGTTGTGCATGACGTGGCGATTCAGCGCCTGCCCGTCCGCTTTGCCATCGACCGCGCCGGGCTGGTGGGGGCCGATGGCGCAACGCATGCGGGGTCTTTTGACGTGGCGTTTCTGGCCAATCTGCCCGGTTTCGTGGTTATGGCCGCGGCGGATGAGGCCGAACTGGTCCACATGGTCGCAACCGCCGCCGCGCACAACGATGGCCCCATTGCCTTCCGCTATCCGCGTGGCGAAGGGACCGGGGTTGAAATGCCCAGCAGGGGTGTGCCGCTGGAAATCGGCAAGGGCAGGCTGATCCAGCAAGGCGCACGTGTTGCTTTGCTGTCCTTTGGCACCCGTCTGATGGAGGTACAAAAAGCCGCCGAAGCCCTTGTCGCGCGGGGGTTGACCCCAACCATAGCCGACGCCCGCTTTGCCAAGCCGCTGGACCGCGATCTGATCCTTGGCCTTGCCCGCACCCATGAAGCGCTGATCACCATTGAAGAAGGCGCAATCGGCGGCTTCGGCAGCCATGTCGCCCAACTGCTTGCCGATGAGGGCGTGTTCGACCATGGGCTGAAATACCGGTCGATGGTACTGCCGGATACGTTCATCGACCACGCCTCACCCGAGGCAATGTACCGAAGCGCCGGCATGGATGCAGCCCAGATCGAGGCGAAGGTGCTAGAGGTCTTGGGCGTGGCGGTGGTCGGAAAGCGGGCCTGACCCGGCGTTGTCGATGCGAAAAAGGCCCGGTCAAATCTGACCGGGCCTTTTGTGTTACGCCAGCTTTTCGCCCCGCGTCTTCCAGAGCGAGAACCCAACCCCTGCGGCCAGGATCACGAATGTCACCCCAAGCGACCAGCTGGGTGGAAACTTTTGCAGGCCCATCAGGTCGGCCACGAAGACTTTGGAGCCGATAAAGATCAGCAGCAATGACAGCGCGTATTTCAGATAGGCAAAGCGATGCAGGATTGCGGACAGCGCGAAGTACAGGGCGCGCAACCCGAGGATGGCGAAGATGTTCGAAGTGTAGACGATGAACGGATCGGTGGTGATGGCAAAGACCGCAGGCACCGAATCCACGGCGAACACAAGGTCAGCAATTTCGATCAGGATCAGCGCCAGAAACAGCGGCGTGGCATAACGCACCCCGTCCCGTTTGACGAAGAAGGCAGACCCCTCAAGATTTTCGGTGACCTTCATGCGGCGGCGCAGGAAACGCAGCAACGGGTTGTCGCCAATCGAATGCTCTTTGTCGCCCATGAACAGCATCTTGATGCCGGTAAAGATCAGGAACGCGGCAAAGACGTACAGCAGCCACGCATATTGCGCGATCAAGGTGGCACCCAGCCCGATCATGATGCCACGCAATACGATCACGCCCAGAATGCCCCAGAACAGCACCCGGTGCTGATAAGCCCGGGGAATGGCAAAATAGCTGAAAATCAGCGCGATGACGAAGACGTTGTCCATCGCCAAAGTCTTTTCGACAACAAAGGCGGTCAGATATTGCGCCGTCGCCTCGGCACTGATTTGCCACCAGACAAAGCCGGAAAAAGCCACGCCCAATGTGATATACATCGCGGAAAGCTTCAGGCTTTGCGCCACGCCTATTTCGGCATCACCTTTGTTCAGCAGGCCAAGGTCAAGCACCAACAGGGCGATGACCAAAGCGATAAAGGTGAACCACATCCAAAGTGGCGTCCCCAGAAAAATATAAGTCAGCAGTTCCATCCCAGACCTCTGTTCTATGCATGCATGCGCCAGAGGTCAGCCGAAATTGGTCCGGGCATGACATCGAGCGCACTCGATGCGGTCCGACATCACGATACATGACCGTCAGAGGGGCCCGGCCCGCATACCGTAAATGTGTTTGAAATATCGCCTTTCAACCCCGCAGCCGCAAAATAATCACGGTGTCGTGAGTTTGGGTTGCGCGGTCAAAAGGGCTGCAAGCCCCTCACGATAGCTGGGATAGGTCAGGTTCAGGCCAAGATCTGTCTTGATCCGATCATTCCGCACCCGTTTGGATTCGGCATAGAAGCTTCGTGCCATCGGCGTCATGTCTGCCTGATCATAGGCAACGGCGGGTGGCTCTGGCAGGCCCAGAAGGGCGGCGGCATGTGACAGGACGTCCTCGGGTGGGGCCGGATCATCGTCGCAGACGTTATAGATCGCGCCGGGGTCGGGACGCTGGATTGATGCCAGCAAAGTGGCGGCAATATCTGCCACATGGATGCGGCTGAACACCTGACCCGGTTTGATGATCCGCCGCGCCGACCCGTCACGCACCTTTTCAAACGGCCCACGGCCGGGGCCATAGATGCCCGCCAACCGGAAGATATGCACGGGCAATCCGGTGGCCAGCCATTGCCGCTCTGCCAGAACCCGCTGCACGGCGCGAACGGACTGCGGATTGACCGGCGTGGATTCATCCACCCAGCCGCCTTGGTGATCGCCATAAACCGCCGTTGTCGACAGATAGCCCACCCATTCCGGCTTTGCGTGCTGTATCTGTGCCAAGGCGGCATGCAGGAACGGATCACCGCTGCCATCCGGTGCCGCCGCCGCCAGTATATGCGAAGATCGCGCCAATGCAGATTTCAGATCGCTTGGCCACAAAAGTGGTTCAGTTCCGGCCTTTTTCATCCCGTCAATCTGATCGGCATGCCGTGTCGTGGCGATCACCGTCCAGCCCATCGGGATCAACAGTGCCGTCAGCGCTTTTGCGCAATAGCCGTGGCCAAGGGAAAGCAGGGTTTTCATGCTGCCAGTATCCAATTTGCGTTGATGGCCTGCAAGACGGTTAGCGACGGTCCGTCACAAAGACTTCGCTTGCGAAATTGCAGACTTCGGCCTTAGATGCCCGATCAAAATGAAGAAGATGAGCCATGAATGACGATCCCGCTCTGGTATTGACGCCAGAACACGCAGCGCCCCAAGCATTTACCGACGCCGCTGCCGCAGTTGCACGGCTGGAAGAGCTTTACGCAGAAGCCACCGAATTTCTTTCGCGCCATTTCAGTACAGCCGTGACGGCGGGCAAGCCCGGTACCCGGATGCGCGCCTATTACCCCGAGATTCGCCTGACGGTCGCAAGCCATGCAAAAACCGACAGCCGTCTGTCCTTTGGCCATGTGTCCGGCCCTGGCACCTACGCGACCACGATCACGCGCCCCGATCTGTTCCGCAATTACCTGATCCAGCAGCTTGAATTGTTGATGCACAACCATGGGGTTCCGGTGCAGATCGGTCTTTCCGACACACCGATGCCCGTGCATTTCGCCGTTGCCGGAAATCCGCGCGTGTCGGTGCCACAAGAAGGCGTGCTGGAATTCAGCCTGAGGGATGTGTTCGACGTGCCCGATCTGGCCACCACAAATGATGACATCGTCAATGGCACCCGGACCCACAACGCCGATGGGTCGGCCCCGCTGGCCCCGTTCACCGCGCAAAGGGTGGATTACAGCCTTGCCCGGCTGACGCATTACACCGCGACGGACGCGACGCATTTCCAGAATCACGTGCTGTTCACCAACTATCAGTTCTATGTCGACGAATTCGAAGCCATCGCACGGGCGGCCTTGGCCGATCCGGCGCAGGGTTACACCGCCTTCGTTGCCACCGGGAACCAGATCATCACCACGGCGGACGGGATCATTCAGCCCACCGTCAAAATGCCCCAGATGCCCACCTATCACCTGAAGCGGGCGGATGGGAACGGGATCACCCTGGTCAACATCGGTGTTGGCCCGTCAAACGCCAAAACCGCCACCGACCACATCGCCGTGTTGCGCCCGCACGCCTGGCTGATGGTGGGCCACTGTGCCGGGCTGCGCAACAGCCAGTCCTTGGGCGATTTCTGTCTGGCCCACGCCTATCTGCGCGAAGATCATGTGCTGGACGATGACCTGCCGATCTGGGTGCCAATCCCAGCCTTGGCCGAGATTCAGATTGCCCTGCAAGAGGCGGTGGCCGAAGTCACCCAATTGGACGGCTACGAGTTGAAGCGCATCATGCGGACAGGCACCGTTGCCACCATTGATAACCGCAATTGGGAGCTGCGCGACCAATCCGGCCCGGTGCGCCGCCTGTCGCAATCGCGTGCCATCGCGCTGGATATGGAAAGCGCCACAATTGCCGCCAACGGCTTTCGCTTTCGTGTGCCTTATGGAACTTTGTTGTGTGTGTCGGACAAACCTTTGCACGGCGAGTTGAAGTTGCCTGGCATGGCGAGCGAGTTTTACAAAACCCAAGTTTCGCGCCATCTGCAAATTGGAATCCGGGCCATGGAGCGCCTGCGCGACATGCCGATAGAGCGGATTCACAGCCGGAAATTGCGCAGTTTTGAAGAAACGGCCTTCCTCTGACGGAGCGGTTTGGGCCAAAAACAAGAGAAAAACGCTTGCCATCCGCCGCAAATCCGTGTGAAGCGGCGGTATTGGCCACACAGGCATGAACAGGGTCTCGCACAAGACAGCGGCGGCCGGAATGAGGGAAAAAAGATGTCGAAACCGATGACGAAGTCGCAACTGGTGGCTGCATTGGCGGATGCCATGGGGTCGGACAAGAAGACCGCAGGCACCGCATTGACCGCGATTGCCGAAGTGATTGCGCGCGAAGTGGCGGCTGGCGGCTCGATCACCTTGCCGGGTCTGGGAAAAGTCGCTTGCCGCTCGCGTCCGGAACGTCAGGTGCGCAACCCGGCCACCGGTGAGACTGTCACCAAAGCGGCTGACAAGATGGTGAAATTCTCGATCGCAAAAGCGCTGAAAGACAGCGTCAACGCTTGAATTCAAAGATCTGCCTGAAATGGGTCGCCCAAGCCGGGCGGCCCTTTTTTATGCCGTGGTGCAGATGTGCGCTGCGCATCCGCCGTCAACGGCTGCAGCCGGGCAATGCAGTGGGCGACCCGGCTTTGGGTCTTTGGCGTTATCGGGCGCAGGCATCAACAGATCTGCCGCATTGAACGGGTGCCCAAGACCCGGACCTTATCCGCATCGCCGCTTGATAGTTGAAACTGCGTGTGATGAACGGATGCCGAAAGCCACCTCTATCTCGGTGCTTGCGATTGGCATTTTCTACACGATTACCTCTTGGGTGACGACGATGGGCATCGGTGTTGAACCTGTTTGTCTGGATGACGCAAATGGGCACGCTTGGCGTTCTTGGTCTTATGGCCGTAACGTCTTTTGCCGTGCTGGCGTTCTTTGCCAAGGACGCGATGGGCGAAAGTGCGTTGGCGACCAAAGTATTGCCGTTGATCACGGGGCTTGTGATGGCCTATCGGTTCATCATCATCTTCCGTGATCTGGGCAAGAGCAAAGGCTGACAGGGCCAAAACAGTGGGGCGGCTGGAAACGGCTGCCCTTTTTCATGCTTTCGGAGACAATCATGGCCGTGACCCAAGCTGATATCGACAGTCTGGCCACCGCGCCCGGTCTTGCGGGCAAGCTGTTGATTAACGGTCAATGGTCTGAAGGAGAGGCCGAGGCAACCGTGGTGATTTCCCCGCTGAACGGTCAGCCTTTGACAACAATTGCCTCTGAGTCTTCGGCAGATGTGGCGCGGGCAGTCGCCTCGGCGCGGGATGCTTTCGAGCGGGGAATTTGGAGCCGGATGGCCCGATGTGGCCGCTCAGGCTGGGTCCAGCATTGCCGAAGCGATTGCTGCTGCGGATGAAAATAGTGCCATGCAGATGATGGCGCGCGGGGCTGCCCAGTTGGCGCGGCGGCTGCACCACGAGCGGCTGTTTGATGGCGTGCTGGTGCTGGGTGGGTCGATGGGCACCGATCTGGCACTGGATCTATGCGCGGCTTTGCCTTTGGGCGTGCCGAAATACATCGTTTCGACCGTCAGCTTCGGCCCGATGATTCCGCCCGAACGGCTGGCCGCTGATGTGCAGATGATCCTGTGGGCGGGGGGGCTTTTTGGGCTGAGCGCGGTCTGCAAAGCGTCTCTGTCACAGGCCGCTGATCGGGATGACCAGCTTTGGCAGGACCGTCCTGCCTTACGTGGTCAGCCTGAAACCGGCACTCGAGGCGCGGGGGTTCGAGGTGGCAGTGTTCCTCGCCACCGGTATGGGGGGGCGTTCGAAAGTCTGGCCGCCGATGGGGCCTTTGCCGCCGTGATGGATTTTGTGGGCTGGCAGCCGATGCCAGGGCGGTTCAAGGATACGCCCACCCATGCGCACAACCGTCTGCTGACCTCGGTCGTGCAAACCCCCGCGCAGCGGCGCAAGGTGGCGTGGGAAATATGTGCCAAGCTGGCACAGTCAGCGGGTCCTGTGACATTCGTTCTGCCCACCCCGGGCGGCAACGAATGGGATCGCGCGGGCGGCCCCCTTGAGGACGCAGAAGGCTTGGCCGCGTTTTGCGACGGGATGCGCAAGGCTTGCCTGTCGAATGTGGCACCTGTGGAACTGGACGCCCATATCAACGATTCCGCCTTTACAGACACTGTATTGGCGCAGTTTGATGATTTGCCAAGCCGCGGTGTTGTTCGGAAACAGCGGTCAGCCCCATAGTCCCAAGGGCTGGGCCTGAAAGCTGGGAAACACCTGCGCCGCGTCGGTCAGGCCCATATGTCCTGTCAACAACTCGGACAGGACACTGCGATAATCGGTGATGACGGCAAGGTCCGCTCCTTCCTCCAGCGCGTCATTCGACAGGCCGGGCCAGTGGCCCACCATGCGCCCGCCCCTGGCTTGTGGGCCAAGCACCATCATCACATTGCCGCGCCCATGATCCGTGCCCCCTGCCGAGTTCGAGCGCAGGCGGCGTCCAAATTCCGACATCACCACCACCGACACATCCTGTTGCAGCACCCCCAGATCGCGCCAGAAGGCCATCACGGATTGCGCCAGCCAGCCTGCGTGTTCGGCAAACTGTCCGGCTTGGGCAACGTGCGTATCCCAGCCGCCCAGATCAACAGTGGCGACGCGCAGGCCCAAATCCTGCTTGATCGCCTGCGCCACTGTCATCAGTGGCGGAGCCAGCGGATTTTCGGGATAGGGCACTGAAGGCGCATAGGACATCACCGCCTGATCCGCTTCGGACCACAGGCGTTGGCCAATCATATCAGAAAGTTGCATCAAACCGGCGATGGGGGCCGACAGCGGGCCGTGGTCGCCAAAGCCCGCCTGCAACCGCGCGCGCAAGGCCGGGCGCGCGCGCAAGGCCGGG
>CAZCFC010000003.1:0-10919 GCA_964497815.1 uncultured Cypionkella sp. | reverse complement strand
GCCAAAGCCCGCCTGCAACCGCGCGCGCAAGGCCGGGCGCGCGCGCAAGGCCGGGGCAAGCCAGTGGCCAGAACCCACCATAAGATCACCCAAAGCCTCGGCCACCGCCGGATTGCCGCCCAGAAGGCTGGCGGGCTGCGTGGTGCCCACGGCCAAAGCGGGCATCGGGCCACCCGGATCGGCGGCAGTCAGCCAGCGTCCAATCCAGCCAGAAGGATCACCGGGTGTGATCTTGCCACCAATGACGCCGCGTTCAATCCGCGCTTCGGCATCAAAATGGCTGCGGGTGGCCTCGGTCAGGCCAGAGGCGTGGATCAGGCTAAGGTCGCCCGCATCGTAAAGGTCGGCGAACGGGGCAAGCGCGTGATGAAAGCGAAAGTCCACATCCGCCACATCCTGGCTGATCACCCGCCCCGCCGTATCACCTTTGCGCAGCACGCGCAGGTCTTCGGGCCGGGCCGCAATCAGGTTTTCATCAGAGGAAGGGCAGACAAGTCCAAGCCCATCGGCCCCGCCGCGCAAAAACAGAACCACAAGGATCGGGTCGCGCATATGTGCCTCTAACGCAGCAGGAATTCGGGGGTCAGAGCGGCAAAGGCAATGGCGGCGGCGGCAGCGCCCTTGCGTTCATCCACTGTGAAATCGCGGGTCGGGGTGGCGGGATCTATTCCCAGCGCATCACACAATCCGGCAGGATCAGAGCCGGTTTTTGCGGCCCAGCGCGCCAGAAAAGCCGCGATGGTTTCGCCATCTTCGGTGGCGGCCAGATCAATCGTGGCCACGCCAAACCAATCTTCATGCGCGTAAAGTGCCGTGTCGATCAGGCGGTTCAGGCTGCTGGCGCCAGTCCATTTGTCGATGGTGTCGGGGTGGCCTGTGGGGGGCCCGTATTCATGCTGCCGCCAGCCTGCACGCATCAATTCGTGGTGATGGCTGTTCTCGGTCCCTGTGATCTGCGCACCCGAGGCGCGGTAAAGGGCTGCCATGAATTCAAACGGACGGCGCAGTTTGCCGGGTGGCGTTGTGGCAAATCCGGGATGCGCCACCAGTGCGCGGATCACCTGCGCAATTTGGTCGGGCGCGTCTTTTGCCGACAGGAAAACCGCGGCCAACTTATCCACCAATGCCGCGTCAGGGTGATCTGACAGCAAACGACGGGCGATTTTCATGCAGACAAAGCGCGCGGTGCCGGGATGGGCGGCCAATATGTCCAGCACATGATCGCCATCAGCCATGGGCGCGCTGTTGGGCAGAAACTCGACCCCCAAGATGCGCTTTTGATAGGGGTCATGCCAAGACTCGACATAGTGAAAAGCCCCTGTTTTGGGCGCGTCAGAGCCTTCTTCAAGCCAACGCCCATCCCCCACTGACCAGCCGGTAAAGGCGCGGGCCACCTCGTATACGTCCAGATCCAGATAGCCCTGCGCCAGCCCACCGGCATCTTTGGGCACCGATTGCCAATCATTATAGCGGTCGTTGAAATAGTTGCCCGCCCCCAGCGTGTGCAGTTCCAGCAATTCGCGCGCGAAGTTCTCGTTGGCTGGTGAGGCGCGGCTGTCGGCGTTGTTCAGATAATAAAGCATGGCGGGGGACCGCGCGATCTTGCCCAAAAGATCCCGGAAATTGCCAAGCGCACCTTCGCGTATAAGACGGTCATAGCCGGGAAAAAACGCGGCGGTGAATTCATCTTTCTGGGCGTTCACGCTGAAGTGGTCATGCCAGAACTGTGCCATCACTTCTCGCAGTTGGGCGGGGGCATGGACAGCGCGGATCATCGCCGCCGCAATCACCTCATGTGCGGGGCGGACGCGTTCGGCATAGTCCATGCCCTGTGTCCAATCTATGCAATACAACTGATCGCCGGGGGCGTTTGTCAGCGATGCCAGCGGCCGCAATTCATCCTTGGCGGTCCAGGTGCGGCCGTTCTCATCTGAACCGGCAGCGTAGGCGATGCGCAAACGGGCCGCGGCCAGCCGTTCAGTCAGGCCCGGATCGTCGGCGGGGCGCGCAAGCTGATCCTCCAGCCATGTCATCGGATCAGCAAAACCGGTGCGATCTGCGGCTGTGGTGCCAAAGGTCAGGCGGTTCAGCCACAGGTCAGGATTGGGGGCAGCCAAGGCTGTGCGGGGCAGGGTGCCGGTGGCAAGACTGGCCAACAGGGTGATGTGGAACTGGCGGCGGGTCAGGCGCATGCGGTCCTCATGTCTGTCCGTGGCAGGCTATTCGGTCTTTGTGCCCGTACCAAAGCCCTTCAACCAAAGCGGGCGGAAAGCCGCCGTGGGCCGCGCGACAATCGACAACTTGGCGGGCGGGGGCTTTGTCGTTAGGCAGAAGATACACAAATGCGGGTGAACGTGATGTTGACGGCCTATCACTACATAGACAAGCGGTTGGAGCCTTTGCCAGCGGGGGCGCGGCTTGGGCAGGCGCAGTGGATTGATCTGTTCGGCGCCACAGCCGATGAAGAAGCGCAAGTGCGTGCCTTGGGTGTCGATGTACCCACACTTGCCGAGATGGAAGAGATCGAAATCTCGAATCGTTTGTACCACGAAGACGATGCAGACTATCTGACTGTGGTTCTGCCCGGACAGGATGCTGCCGGGCTGCAGGTGATGAGCCCGGTGTGCTTTGCGGTGACTGCGCAGCGGCTTGTCACCATCCGTCACCACGCCCCTCGTCCGTTTGAGACCTATCCGTCGCGCGCTGGCAAAAGCAGTCTGGGCTGTTCCACGCCGGACCGGATTTTTCTGGGCCTGATTGAAGAGGTGATCGGCCGTGTTGCCGACCATCTGGAAGGCGCGGGGCGCGGCCTGGACGCGGTGTCGCGGTCAATCTACCATCCCGGGGGCAAAGGACATCAGCAAAAAGATCTGGCCGCGGCATTGGCCACGCTGGGCAGTCAGGGCGAGTTGCTAAGCCGGGCGCGGTTGGCTTTGCTGACGCTGGGGCGTGCGCTGAACTATGTGGATCAGCTTTTGGGGCATCGCTTGAACAGCGAAGGGCTTGGTCTGGTTCTGAAAGGCCAGTTGCGCGACATCGAGGCGCTGGAGGTGCACGCCGATTTCCTGTCGTCCCGGCTGGGCCTGATGTCTGATGCCACAATGGGCACGATCAATCTGGCACAGAATACCACCGTGCGGATCGTGTCGGTTGTGGCGGTGCTGTTCAGCCCGCCGACACTGATTGCCAGCATCTATGGGATGAACTTTGTCCATATGCCAGAACTGCCGCAGGTCTGGGGCTATCCGATGGCGTTGGGGGTCATGGTGGCTTCGGCATTGATCACATGGGCCTTCTTTCGCTGGCGGGGCTGGCTTTAGGATGGCGCAGCCAGCAGGCCCTTGGCGGTGACCTGATCGCACTGGGCATGCTACTGCATCACCGCTTTGGCGGCGTCTGAATTGCGCTTGACGATCAGGCTGGCAATCGCCCGGCGCACGTTGATCGCCACGGCACAGCCACAGCGGACGCGGTAAAACGCCAACAGTTTGCGGACGTCAGTCTTCAGCATTTCTGGCAAGAAGACATTGCCCGCCGCCAGCGCCACGCATTGCTGACAGTGCAGGGTCAGCGGGTCATAGGCGTCAGGTTCGGCATCTTCTTCATGCGCGGCAAGGCTTTCGCAGACCTGTACCGCAGCGTCCGGCGTTTTCACTCTGCTTTTGGACAGCTGGCGCGCGGCTTGGCACCCAAGGTGCGCATGCGCTTCAGGAAGGCTTGGAAGTTTCTGCGGAATGGGGCGAAACACCGTGGCGCCTTTGCGCGGCAGGCGGCGAGCCAGCCCGATGGCTTTACGATGCGATGCTGTTTTGCGGACGCGCGCACGACGCCGATTTCTACCACCAAGGCTGTTTCATCAAGGCCATCGCCGGGATTCAGACGGCCAAGGTTGACCCAATCCAGCACGGTCAAGATCAAGGGTTCTGTTTGGTCAGACATCCGCGATGGAAAGCCCGAAATGCCGCCGGCATGGCGATGGAGATGGCCATGGCGCTGTCAAACCGGTGAAAGCCAGCCCCGCAGGCTGCAGCCGCAGGTGGATTTCGAAGGTCCGCTCAGCATTCTATCGGTGGAGTATTGTTCCCAACATGTAGCAGCAAAACCGCAATTGTGGTCAAAATGGGGGGAATTCGAGACAAAAAATGTCAATAGACATCCTGACCACTAGAATTTGTATCCAAACCTTCGTAATACTGATCGCAATCGGTCCCTTACGAGAGGGGCTCATAACATTCCGGGCAACAAAGCCTGGGCTTGAGGCGGAGTAGTAGTATGGTAACGGCGATTGAATTCGCTGTCCGCGATTTTGCGGGCGGTGCGCAGCATGGCTCTGTGGCTGGTGAAGGTCAGGGCAATTTCATTCAGGTTGGCACGGGTGACAGCGTTTCGCTGAACCTGTCGCAATCCAGTGTGGTTGCGTATGAACAAAGCGGTCAGGATCTGGTGATCAAGCTGGTCGATGGCCGCACCGTGGTCCTTAGCAATTACTTCAACGAAGCGCCCGGGGATGTGAATCATCTGTATCTGTCTGCGGACGGCCAGATCGTTGAAGTGATGGTGAATGAGGGCGCGGATGGCGTTCTGTTCGCTGATTATGGCCCGGTACAGGGCTGGGACAAGTGGAGCCCGTTGGACGATTTGCGCTTTACCCAGTCAGATGGCGTGTCCGAGATGATGGTCGCATCGAATGAACCTGCGGGGATGGCGCCGTTCATTCCGGGTTTGCTGGGCGGTTTTGGCGGTTTGGGTGCCGCCGCTGCGGTTGCGGGCGGCGTTGCGGTGATTGGTGGCGGCTTGGGTGGCGGTGAGGGGTCTAATTCCCGTGCAACCCCCACGGTTGATCCGCAGCAGCCGATCACCGTGACGACAAACACCCCAAGCCCGCACCTGCCGGTTTCCGGCACAGGTCAGCCGGGCGACACGGTTGTTGTCACCATTGGCACCAGAACGCAGGAAACCACCATCGGCACCGATGGCAGATGGAGCGTTGATTTTCCGGCGACGGGTCTTCCCGCTGACGGCAATCACACCGCTTCGGTTGTGGTGACGCGCCCCGATACCCACACGACCACCACGTTGACCGGCCCCAGCTTTGTGCTGGATCTGACTCCGCCTGCGGTGAACGTCGAACATGGGACCAAAAGCGTGGGTGACGTCGAAAATCTGGCGGAATACCAGAACGGCGTCAGCATCGACGGCCGAGGCGAGCCCGGCGCAAGGATCGAAGTCAAGGTTGGCGAACATACCCAGACCACCACTGTTTCGGCCAGCGGTACCTGGACCGTGACGTTCACCCAAAGTCAGGTTGCTGCGGGTGAGTACGAGATTCCGGTGAAAATCACCGCGACCGATACTTTGGGCAACAAGACCGTTGTGAACGAAACGCTGGTCGTGGACACCGTTCCGCATCCGATCACCTTTGAGGCCGTGACCGCCGACAACAAGGTGAACTTCACCGAAACCCAATCGGGTCTGGTCGTCACCGGCACGTCGACGGCCGGGGCAACGATTGACGTGACGTTGCAGGGCGTGAAGCAAACTGCGACGGTGGGCGCAGATGGCAGATGGACCGTGACCTACGCCACGGGCACGTTGCCGGGGGGCGAATACACAGCGACCCTGACCGCGACCACAACTGACGCGGCGGGCAACGCTTCGACCGCAACGCACAACTTTCAGGTTGATACCGCCACGACCGTGTCGATGAACGCTCCTGTTGCCACCGATGGCATCGTGAATGCCACCGAAGCGGCGGGCGGTGTGGTTCTGACCGGAATGGCACAGGCCGGATCGACGGTCAGCGTTTTGTGGAACGGCACCACGCTTGCGGCCACTGTTGGTGCAAACGGCGCCTGGACCGTGACCTTCCCCGGCAGCGCCATTCCAGGCGGCACCTATACGGCGACCGCCACCGTCACTGCGACCGACAGCTTTGGCAACACCGGCACCGCGACGCAAAACATCAAGGTGGATACCGAGATGAATGTGGCCGTGAACCCCGGCCAGGTGGGCGGCGATAACGTTGTTTCGGGTTCCGAGGCTGCGGGCGGCATCGTGCTGACCGGCACTGCCGAGCCGGGGGCCCGCGTGTCTGTGACGTTCGAAGGTGTCACCCGCCAGGTTGTGGCCACCACCGGTGGCACCTGGACCGCCAACTTTGCCGCTGGTGAAGTGCGGCCCGGCACGTACAATTCGACCGTGTCGGTGACGGCCACAGACGCGGCGGGCAACACCGCCAGCACCACCCACGGCATCAACGTCGATACAGAAGTGCGGCCGTTTGCGCGCACGTCGCTGTCAACCGGCAACGATACTGTCGTGAACGCGACCGAAGCGGCGGCTGGTCTGACGGTTGGCGGTAACGTCGAGCCGGGCTCAACCGTTGTGGTCAAATTCGGGGATGGCAGTTCGCACCCTGCCGTTGTTTCGACCAGCGGCGCATGGACGCTGACGATTCCGGCGCGTGATATTCCGGCGGGCGAAAACAGCGTTACCCTGACGGCTGTGGCCACGGATCGCTATGGCAACACGTCAAGCCTGTCTGAGCAGGTTGCAGTTGATACCATCGTGCGCAATTTTGCACGCACCGGCGGCACCATCTCGGGTGACGGGGTTGTCAACGCCACCGAAGCGGCGCTGGGGCTGGATTTTGCCGGCACAGCAGAAGCCAACGCGGCGATCATTGTGCGGTTGCCGAACGGTGCTGTGGTCAACACAACATCGGATGCCAACGGCAACTGGTCGGCGCATTTCACGTCGGAACAGGTTCCGCGCGGCACTTTGAATTCGTCGGTGACAGTGCAGGCCACCGACCGTGCCGGCAACGTGGCAAGCTTTACCGACAACTTTGCCATCGACACGGTTGCCCCAGGTGCGCCCGAAGTGACGGGGGTCAACAAATCGACCACCGGCACCCTGCGCGGCATCTATACCGAGGAATCGACCGACAGCTATGCCTTCCACGAGGTCAAAGCGAACGGCACCACGGCTACGGTTGGGGAAACCCACAGCAACTCGGGCGGCGAGACGCAGTTCGACTTCAGCCGCGGCGTGCCGGATGGCAGCTATCTGGTCGTCAACACGCAGGACGCGGCGCACAACGAATCCAGCACCTTGCTGATCGTGAACAACACCAACGCGCCGGTGGTCGATCTGAACCGCTCTGGTCTGGCCAGCTTTGATCTGTCCGCGATTGACCTGACCGTGGCACCCGAGGCGCATCTGAGCATCTCGGAATCGCAGTTGCGCAACATCACAGGGCCGGATCACAGCCTGATCATCAAAGGTGGCGCGGACGATACCATGTCGCTGATCGGCGGCATGGACACCGGCACCACCAAGCTGATCAACGGGCAAAGCTATTCGCTTTACACCCTTGGGACAGGGGCCAGCGTTCTTGTGGACGATGACATCTCGACCTCGACTCCTCTGGTCTGATCAGGAGGAAGGGCAATGCCCGTGGGCCGTAAAAACGGGGCCGGAGTCGGGGGAGCATTCCCCGGCCCGGCGCTGATGATGTTTGTCCTGTTAACAGGATGCATGGGGCGCGACATACCCTCGATGCTGCGCACCGGTCATGATGCCGCGCCCAGTGCGGTTGCTGGTGGGTCACTGGCACCGCAGGGGCAGGTGCAATCCGATCTGATCACTGATTTGCAGGGGCGGCGCAGTGTGCTGCCCAGCGGCGGGGCCTATGCCAAGGTGGCCGAAGCGGTCGTCGCGGCGGGATCCGGTGCAGCGGCGGCCGAATTGCGTGTGGCGCGGTTGAAGGCCGAAGCGCGCGCGAAGAACTGGCTGCCGTCGATTGGGCCATCGGTGAACCTGACCTCACTGTCGGGTCTGGCTGCCAGTCTGTTGGTCGAGCAAGCCTTGTTCGACAATGGCCGCCGCAAAGCAGAACGTGAGTTCGCCGCAGCGGATGTCGAGGTGGCTGCGGTAGGGCTGTCTTTTGCGATCAATCAAAGGGTGTTTGAGGGGTTGACCTACTATGTCAACGCCGAACGCGCCCGCGCGCAAGTTGCGATTTCCGGCACTGCTGCGGGGCGGTTGCAGGCCTTTGAAACCATCATGGGCAGACGCGTTGAAGGCGGGATCTCGGATCGGTCGGAACAGCGCGTGATCAGTCAGCGCCATGCTGAAATGCAGGCGACGATGGCCGCCGATCAGCAAACCGAAGCCACGGCGATGGCCGAACTGGCGGCACTGGCCGGACGGCCGTTGCCGGGCATCACCGGGTTGGACGTTTTGCCGAAATCGGCCTCTGACGAGCCTCTTTCGGTGCTGAAAGCCCGCGGCGAAGGCACCCGCGCCATCGCACAGGCAACACTGGAACGCGCAGGCTTGATGCCGGGCCTTTCTGCAACCGCCGATGTCGGCGCGGATGGGCTGAACCCCGGCGTGCGCCTGACGGGTGCGGGCCTGCTGAACCCCGGTTCAGGCGCGGCACTTGAGGCTTTGGCGCAGACGGCGGACGTGGTCGATCGCCAGACCGCCGACGCTTCCGAGTCCGCCAATCGCCGCATCGTGGCGCTGGAGCGTCAGATCGCCACGCTGCAATCGCGGCAGGCGCAGGGGGCCGAGGTGTTGCGGCAAACCGAGGGCAATCTTTCCCTGTTCACGGAACAATACAAAGTGGGGCGTCGAAGCCTATTGGAATTGGTCGGGCAATATGATTCCTTTGCCAGACTGGAGCGGGATCAGGTTTCGCTGCGCTATGACATCGCTGTGTTAGAGTTGGAAATTGCGAGAGATCGCGGGTTGTTGGTGGATGGGGCGCGGATGTGAACGACCGGGTGGTCGCCTTTGACATAAATGCAAGCCGGGTGGCTGCGGCTGCCCCGATTGCCGCACGTCCGGCCCCTGCCGCCCGCCCGTCCCGTCCCCGTCACACCAACCGTGCCCTAAGCCGCGCGCAGCTGTCGTCAGTCTACGCCAGCCTGCTTGGTTCGGAAATCGCCGTTGCCGATATTCTGGAGCATCTGCAGATTGCCGCCGGTGCGGGCAAGCTTGGCCTTGACGAAATGGCGCTTGCGCTGCGCGGCAACGGCATGACCACGGCCGTTGAAAAGGTGCAAAAGCCCACTGCCGCAGATTGGCCTGCCCTGGCCGAGATGACGTCTGGCCAGATCGTGCTGGTCCTGGCCGAAGGCGAAACCGGACTGCAGATCTATGACACCACCTGCCCGGACATGCGGGCCGAAGTGCCGACCCATGATTTTGGTCAGGTCTATGCTGGCCGTCTGCTGCGCGCGCGCACCACACTGAAGGAACTGGAAACCCGGCATATCGAAAAGAAGGCCGGGGCACATTGGTTCTGGGGTGAATTTGCCCGCTACAAACGTCAGTTGTTCGAGGTGGCGGCGGGGTCGCTGGTGGCGAACCTTCTGGCCGTATCGGTGTCGCTTTTCTCGATGCAGGTCTATGATCGCGTGATCCCATATCAAAGTGAGCCGACGCTGTGGGTTTTGGCGCTTGGTGCGATGCTGGCGATCCTGATGGAGGCCGGGTTGAAACTGGCGCGGTCTGGCTTGATGGACGTGACCGGCAAGCGGATTGAACTGGCCGTGCAGGCGCGGCTGATGGACAAGTTGCTGGGCATGAAGCACGGCCCCGGTCAGCGCAGCCCCAGCGGGCTGTTCAGCGCCATGCGCGAATTCGGATCGGTGCGCGAGTTTTTCACGGCCACCACGATCGGCACCTTGGCCGACCTGCCCTTTATCCTGATTTTCCTTGCGCTTGTCGCCAGTATCGGCGGCAATCTGGTGTGGATACTGGTGGCGGGCGGCATCCTGATGGTCGCCCCCGGTTTCCTGTTCCAGAAACGCATGGTCGCCCTGACCGCCGCCACCCAAGGCGCCAGTACACGCGCCGCGCGGCTGCTGTATGAGGCGATTTTTGAGGCCGAAACAGTGACCACCCAGCGTGGCGAAGACCGCGTCAAACGCATCTGGGCAGAACTTTCGACCCTGTCGGCGGTGAAGTCATCGGATCAACGCCACCTGACCTCGATCCTTGGCTATTGGGCACAGGGGGTGCAACAGGCCACCTATGTGCTGGCTGTTGTGGCCGGGGCCTACCTTGTGTTCGCCGGGCAATTCACCGTGGGCACCATCATCGCCATTGGCATCCTGACCGGACGGACGCTTGGCCCGCTGGCGGCGCTGTCGTCCACCATGTCGAAATGGACCAACGTCAAGGCGGCGCTCGACGGATTAGAGGCAATTGCCAACGCCAAGCAGGCCGAAGAGGCCGGCCGCCGTTATCTGCGCCGCGACAAGCTGATCGGCGCGTTCGAGCTGCGCAATGTCGAGTTCCGCTATGATCCGCAATCCGCGCCTACGGTAGAAATTCAGGGCCTGTCGATCCCTGCGGGGCAACACATCGCGGTTCTGGGCACCAATGGTTCGGGCAAATCGACCCTGTTGCGCATTCTGGCCGGGCTTTACGAACCCTCGGCAGGGCGGGTTCTGATAGACGGTGTTGATCTGGGGCAGGTGCATCCGCGCGACCTGCGCCGGGGCATCGGCTATCTGGGGCAAGAGGTGCGGCTGTTTGCGGGCACCCTGCGCGACAACCTGAACATGACGCAGCTGGAGCGTGACGACGACCGCTTGCTTGAGGCGCTGGATTTCGCGGGCATGGGCCAATTCGTGCGCGCCCATCCGCGCGGCCTTGATCTTGAGATCAAGGAAATGGGCGAGGGCCTGTCCGTAGGCCAACGCCAAAGCATCGGCTGGGCGCGCCTTTGGCTGCAAGACCCGGCGGTTGCGATCCTGGATGAACCCACGGCAGCACTGGATCAGACGCTGGAAACCACTTTGGTCAGCCGGTTGAAGGGCTGGCTGGAAGGCCGGACCGCCATCATCGCCACCCACCGCGTGCCCATTCTGCAACTGACGGCGCGCACCATCATTCTGCAA
>CAZCFC010000002.1:0-30368 GCA_964497815.1 uncultured Cypionkella sp. | reverse complement strand
CTGTCGAAGTGGCTGTTCACCGATCCGCAGGTTCTGATCCTGGATGAACCCACGCGCGGCATCGACGTGGGCGCGAAATTCGAGATTTACGCGATCATGAACGATCTGGCCGCGCAGGGGCGCGGCGTGGTGATGATCAGCAGTGAAATGCCGGAACTGCTGGGCATGTGCGACCGCATCTATGTGATGAACGAAGGCCGTCTGGTGGGCGAATTAAGCCGCGCCGAGGCCAGTCAGGAACGCATCATGGCGTTGATTTTGAAAAGTGATGATCCCACGACCACAGGATCAACCCAATCTGGAAAGGCTGCATGATGGCAGATAAGAACGGCCCCAAGCCAAAAGGTCTAGGCGCGCATCTGGGCGGCCACTTGCGGGAAAACGGCATGATGATGGCGCTTGTCGCCATTGTGCTGTTTTTCACGATCATCGTGCGGGTGGTGCTGGACGTCGATTTCCTGTCGGCGCAGAACATCACCAACCTGTTCCTGCAGAACTCTTACGTCATCATCATGGCGCTGGGGATGCTGCTGGTCATCGTCGCGGGGCATATCGACCTGTCGGTCGGCTCGGTTGTCGGGTTTACGGGCGCTGTGGCGGCGGTGTTGACGGTCAATCTGCACTGGCCGGTGATTGCCGTGGTTCCGGCCTGTCTGGCGGTAGGGTTGCTGATCGGGGCTGCGCAGGGCTATTGGATCGCCTATTGGCGGATTCCGTCGTTTATCGTGACGCTGGCAGGGATGCTGGTGTTTCGCGGCCTGACGCTTTGGTTGCTGAACGGCCAGAACATCGGCCCGTTCCCCAAGACGTTTCAGTCGCTGTCCACCGGGTTCATTCCCGATCTGGTGGGGCAGGGCAAGCCGAACATCACCGCCCTGATCGTGGTGGCTTTGGCGGCTGCGGTGATCGTATGGCTTGGCTGGCGCGCCCGCAATCGTGACGCCGAATTCGGGATGGAGCCCGAGCCGATGGTGATCTTCACCATCCGCAACGCCATCGTCGCGGTGGCACTTATGTTTGTCGGCTACAAGCTGGCTTCGTTCCGGGGCTTGCCGAACGTGGTGGTGATCCTGTCGATCCTGACCGTGCTGTACGCCTTTTTCACCGAGAACACGACCACCGGACGGCGGATCTATGCGCTGGGCGGCAACGAAAAGGCTGCAAAACTGTCGGGGATCAAGACCGACCGGCTGGTGTTTCTGACCTTTTGCAACATGGGCGTCCTGGCGGCATTGGCGGGCATGATCGTGGCGGCCCGTCTGAATTCCTCGACCCCCAAAGCGGGCGGCGGGTTTGAACTTGATGTCATCGCCGCAGTGTTCATCGGTGGCGCGTCGATGTCGGGCGGGGTTGGCAAAATTCTGGGCGTTGTCGTCGGTGCGCTGATCATGGGCGTGATGAACAATGGCATGTCCATTCTGGGCATCGGCATTGATTATCAACAGGTGATCAAGGGCCTGGTGCTTCTCGCCGCTGTCATCTTCGACGTTTACAACAAGAATAAATGAGGCTGTCATGCTGATTTCCCAAATCACCCAAGCGGATGGTTCGCTTGCCGTTGTCCTGCGCGACGGGTCCGAGGCTGCCATCGTCAAGGGGGCCGCCAGCACCTATGCGCTGGCCTCCGAGGCGATTGCCACGGGTCGCAGTTTGGCGGCGGTGATCGCGGCGCATGGCCTGGGTGAGGCCGTCGACCTGCCCAGCCTTGCCGCCGCAGGCCGTGTCACCCTGCCTGTCACCCATCCCGATCCGTCGCACATGCATCTGACGGGCACGGGCCTGACGCATCTTGGGTCCGCCTCGGCGCGTGACGCGATGCACGCCAAGCTGGAGGGTGCGGAAACCCTTTCGGACAGCATGAAGATGTTCCAGATGGGCCTGAAAGACGGTCGTCCGGCACCGGGTCAGGTGGGCGTACAGCCCGAGTGGTTCTACAAGGGCAACGGTCACGCCGCTGTGGCGCATGGTCAACCGCTGATCTCGCCCGGCTTCGCGCTGGACGGTGGCGAAGAGCCTGAAATCGCGGGCATCTACATCATTGGCCCGGATGGGCAGCCCTTCCGGATCGGCTGGGCCTTGGCGAACGAGTTTTCGGACCATGTGACCGAACGGATCAACTACCTTTACCTTGCCCATTCCAAACTGCGCCCGGCATCCTTCGGCCCCGAAATCCTGATTGGTGACCTGCCCGCCGATATTCGTGGCACCTCGCGCATCAAGCGCGGTGGTGCGGTGATCTGGGAGAAACCCTTCCTGTCGGGTGAGGCGAACATGTCGCACACCTATGCCAACCTTGAACACCACCACTTCAAGTATGACGTGTTCTGCACGCCCGGTGATCTGCACGTACATATGTTCGGCACCGCGACCCTAAGCTTTGCCGATGGCATCACCACTCAGTCCGGGGATGTGTTTGAAATCGAAGTGCCTGCCTTTGGGTTGGCCCTGCAAAACCCGCTGGCGCTTGCGCCCGCCCAAGCCCCCGTCGCCGTCAAAGCCCTGTGAGGAAACCATGACCTTCAAGCCCGCCGAATGGCCCCGCAAACTGCGCTCGCAAACCTGGTTTGGCGGTACGTCCAAGGACAACATCTATCACCGGGGCTGGATGAAAAATCAGGGCTTCCCGCCGGATCTGTTCGACGGTCGCCCGGTGATCGGCATCCTGAACACCTGGTCGGAACTGACGCCCTGCAACGCGCATCTGAACGATCTGGCGCAGCGGGTGAAGAACGGTATTTATGAAGCGGGCGGTTTCCCGGTTGAAGTGCCAGTGTTCTCGGCCTCTGAATCCGCCTTCCGACCCACCGCGATGATGTTCCGCAATCTGGCCGCGATGGCGGTCGAAGAACAGATGCGCGGGCAGCCGATGGACGGTTGCGTGCTGCTGGTCGGTTGCGACAAGACCACGCCCTCGTTGCTGATGGCGGCGGCATCGACCGATCTGCCCTCGATCATCGTCACCGGCGGGCCGATGCTGAACGGTTATTACAAGAATGAACGCGTGGGGTCCGGCACCCATCTGTGGAAATTCTCCGAGGCCGTGAAGGCCGGCACGATGACCAAAGAAGAATTCGTCGAAGCCGAGGCGTCGATGTCGCGCAGCCCGGGGTCTTGCAACACCATGGGCACCGCCAGCACCATGGCCAGCATGGCCGAAGCTTTGGGTATGGCCCTTTCCGGTAACGCCGCAATTCCGGCCGTGGACAGCCGCCGCCGCGTGATGGCGCAGCTGACGGCGCGTCACATTGTGCAGATGGTCAAGGATGATCTGAAGCCGTCCGACATTCTGAAAAAAGAGGCATTCGAGAACGCCATCCGCACCAACGCGGCCATTGGCGGATCGACGAACGCCGTTATTCACCTGCTGGCCATCGCGGGCCGCGTGGGCGTTGATCTGACACTGGAAGACTGGGATCGTTGCGGTCGCGATGTGCCGACAATCGTCAACCTGATGCCGTCGGGCAAATACCTGATGGAGGAATTCTTCTATGCAGGCGGTCTGCCCGTGGTGATCAAGCGGCTGGGCGAGGCGGGTCTGCTGAACCGCGACGCGCTGACCGTATCGGGCGAAACCGCCTGGGATCAGGTCAAGGATGTGGTCAACCACAACGAAGACGTCATCCTGCCCGCCGACAAGGCGCTGACCCAATCGGGCGGCGTGGTGGTGTTGAAGGGCAATCTTGCGCCCAAGGGGGCCGTTCTGAAACCATCGGCCGCAACGCCCGCGCTGATGGTCCACCGCGGCCGTGCGGTGGTGTTCGAAGACATCGACGACTACAAGGCCAAGATCAACGACGAGGCGCTGGATATTGACGAAACCTGCGTCATGGTCCTGAAAAACTGCGGGCCAAAGGGCTATCCCGGCATGGCCGAGGTTGGCAACATGGGCCTGCCGCCCAAGGTTCTGCGCAAGGGCATCACCGATATGGTCCGCATTTCCGATGCGCGCATGTCGGGGACGGCGTTCGGCACCGTGGTGTTGCACACCTCGCCCGAGGCCGCTGCGGGGGGGCCGCTGGCCGTGGTGCAGAACGGCGATATGATCGAGTTGGACGTGCCGAACCGTCGCCTGCATGTCGATATTTCCGATGCCGAAATGGCAGCGCGTCTGGCGAAATGGCAACCCAGCCATATCGTGCCGGATGGCGGTTATGCGTGGCTGCATCAGGCGCACGTGCAAGGTGCCGATACCGGGGCCGATCTGGATTTCCTGAAAGGCGCGCGCGGCAATCCGGTGGGCAAGGATTCCCACTGATGGCACGGCAAAAACTTGCCCTCGTCGGCATTGGCAAGATCGCGCGGGATCAGCATGTTCCCGCGCTGGCGGCATCACCCGATTGGGAACTGGTGGCCACGGTGTCGCGGTCCGGCACCATCGACGGCGTCGAAAGCCATACCGACTTTGCCGCAATGCTGGCTGCCCGGCCCGACATCGGCACGGTGTCGCTGTGCATGCCACCGGTGCCGCGCTTTGAGTATGCCCAAGTAGCGCTGCTGGCAGGCCGTCATGTGATGCTGGAAAAGCCTCCGGGGGCGACTTTGGCAGAGGTGCATGCCTTGGCCGATCTGGCCGCCGCAAAGGGTCTGACCCTGTACACCACCTGGCACAGCCGCATGGCCCATGCTGTGGCCCCGGCCAAGGCATGGCTGGCCGACAAGACCATCACCCGCGCCCATATCACCTGGCGCGAAGACGTGCGCAAATGGCATCCGGGGCAGGACTGGGTGTTTGAACCCGGAGGCATGGGGGTGTTCGATCCGGGCATCAACGCCCTGTCGATCCTGACGGAAATTCTGCCGGCTCCGGTGCATCTGACCGCAGCGACCTTGACCTTCCCGGCCAACCGCCAAACGCCGATTGCTGCCGCGCTGACCTTTACGGGGGGCGTTTCGGCTGATTTTGACTGGCGTCAGACCGGCCCGCAAACATGGGACATTGAAATCGACACCACCGCTGGCCCGCTGGCCCTGCGCATGGGGGGCAATGTGCTGGACATCGGCGGGCAGGCTGCCAAAGGGGCCAACACCATCATGGACGAATACCCCGCGCTTTATGCCCGTATGGCCGAACTGGTGCGCGGTGGCACTTCCGAGGTGGACCTCGCGCCGATGATCCACGTTGCCGATGCGTTGACACTTGGGCGCCGAGACATCACAGACCCCTTCCACTTCTAGCCTTTCATACTGGCCCAAATATCCCACGGGGGTCTGGGGGCGTGAAGCCCCCAGCGTCACCGCCAACAAGGACGTTGCAATGCTTACCGGACATCACCTGATCGCGGGCCAATGGGTCGCGGGCGAGACCACCTTTCAATCTTCGCCCGCGACCGGCGACGCATTGACCTTTTCGGTCGGCACCCCTGCCCATGTTGACGCCGCCTGCGTTGCGGCCGAGGCCGCCTTTCCGGCCTATGCCGCCACCAGCCGTGAACAGCGCGCCACCTTTCTAGAACGCATCGCCACCGAAATCGACGCGCGCGGCGCCGAGATCACGGCAATCGGGACGTCGGAAACCGGCCTGCCCACCGCGCGGCTGGAAGGCGAGCGGGGCCGCACCACCGGTCAGTTGCGCCTGTTCGCCTCGCATATCCGCGAAAAGGCCCATCTTGATCTGCGCGTAGATGCGGCCCTGCCGGATCGCAAACCGCTGCCACGCCCGGAAATCCGGCTGATCCAGCGCCCGGTGGGTCCGGTTGCGGTGTTCGGCGCATCGAACTTCCCGCTGGCGTTTTCGGTGGCGGGGGGGGATACCGCCAGCGCCCTGGCCGCGGGGTGCCCGGTGGTGGTCAAAGGCCATTCCGCCCATCCCGGCACCGGTGAGATCGTGGCGCAGGCCATCGCCGCCGCCATCACCGCCTGCAACATGCCCGCTGGCGTGTTCTCACTTGTCCAGGGTGGCAAGCGCGATGTGGGGGAATCGCTGGTGAAACATCCGCTGATCAAGGCGGTTGGCTTTACCGGATCGCTGGCCGGGGGGCGGGCCTTGTTTGATCTGTGCGCACAGCGCCCCGAGCCGATCCCCTTTTTCGGAGAGTTGGGCTCGGTCAACCCGATGTTCCTGCTGCCCCATGCCGTCGCCCATCGCGGCGCGCAAATCGCGGCGGGTTGGGCCGGCAGTCTGACCATGGGCGCAGGCCAGTTCTGCACCAACCCCGGCATTGCCGTACTGATCGACGGGCCGCAGGCGCAGGCATTCATTGACGCCGCCAAGTCCGCCGTGGCACCGATTGGCGCGCAAACCATGCTGACCGATGGCATTGCCGCAGCCTACCGCGCGGGCCGTGATCGCATCGCCGCAACCGCAGGCGTGCAGCAGGTGCTGACGTCGGTCTGCGACATGCGTCAGGCCACGCCTTACCTGTTCGAAGTGTCGGGGGCGGATTGGCTGGCCAATCACGCCTTGGGCGAAGAGGTGTTCGGCCCGCTGGGTCTGATTGTGCGGGCGCGTGATGCCGCCGAAATGCTGGCGATTGCGCAAAGTCTGCAGGGTCAGTTGACCTGCACCCTGCATGTCGATGCTGACGACTATCCCACAGCCCAAACCTTGCTGCCCGTGCTGGAACGCAAGGCGGGCCGTGTGCTGGCCAACGGCTTTCCCACCGGCGTCGAAGTGTCCGAGGCGATGGTGCATGGCGGGCCGTATCCGGCCAGCACCAACTTTGGCGCAACTTCGGTCGGCACCCTGTCGATCCGGCGCTGGTTGCGTCCGGTCAGCTATCAGAACATGCCAGAGGCGCTGTTGCCCGCCGACATGCTGTAAGCCCATGGGCACGCCGTCACTGGCGGCGTGTCACAACCCGAAGGGAATGGTCGCGATCCGCGAACTGGTGTTCAGCGCCTTCATGCAGATGTCTTGCGGCCCGTCGGCGGATTCGCATTCATCCTGACGGTTGACCAACAGCCGCGAAATCTTTTCGCATGACAGTTCGGGCAGCGCGAACAGCACGACGCGGGTCTTGTTCATCGGCAGTTCTCCGAATTCAAACACGAACAGCGATGACACCAGCCCCTCGGTGTCAAACACCGCCACCTCATACGAGGTTTTGGTCAACGCGACCCCGGTGTTGTTCGACGCCACGAACGTCAGCTGACAGCCACCCCCCGCCCCCACCGCCGCGTTCAGCTCCAGTTCAAAGTTGCCTGTCTGCGCCTCGGCCGTGCCCGCCAAGGCCATCGCCCCGCACAAGGCAAAGCCGAACAGGCCGGGACCGCGAAGGATGGATGCAATGCTCACCGGAACAATCCTTTTTGCTGCATGGGAAAATATACCCCCGCACAGCCAATTGTCCGCAGCAAAGCGGCCCTGTCAACAGGCAGCACGTGGCCTTACTGGAAGATACCGGTCTGCCACGGCATCCGGGTGATCCTTTTGACCTGCGGCGCAGGCAGACGCGCCTTTGGTTCGGCGCTTTTGGCCGCCACCCGCACCGATCTTTGCACCGGTCCGCAGGCCGCGTCGAACACCAGATCTTGCGCGCCAGACCTGTCGCAATGGTCAGAGGACTTTTCTTGAAGCGGGGTCTGAAGGCTGTCATCCGGCCCGGCTGCAAAGGCGACGCTGGCCACCACTGCGAAAAGGGGCGCCAGTCCAATCAATTTGTACTGCATCGACTTTTCCCGTTTTTTTCCGCAACTGCGGCGTGAAGCCCTGACCCGTCACACAGTATCACCGAAAAATGCGTCCAATATGCGGCAGCATCGGCGCATCAACCGCAAAGCCTTTCGCAGAGGGCCCTGCAGTGACTATACTGCAAAAATGACATGGTTGCGACTCTATTTCCCCGGCCACGCTGTCCGTCTCATGGCGGCGCTTTGGCTGTTGGTGGTGGCGGCCAGCCCGGCGCGGGCCGAGTTTGCGGTGTGCAACCAATCCTTCGATGTGATCAACGTCGCCATCGGGCAGGATGTTCAGGATGATTTCCAGACCGAAGGCTGGTGGACCATCGGCCCGAACCAATGCGCCAACGTGATCAAGGACGCATTGGTCAGCCGCTATATCTACATCTATGCGCAGGATGTCTTTGGCCAGCCAATCATGACAGGCACAACGCAGATGTGCATCTCGCCGCGCAAATTTGCAATCCGGGGCATCTCTGAATGTTGGAGCAGGGGCCATGTTGCGGCAGGGTTCATCGAGGTGGACACGGTGAAGACCCAACGCTGGACGCTGTTTCTGGCCGCCACGCCCTGACCGGCCGCTACACGCAAAAGCTGTGGGATCATGCTAGCCAGACCGGATGTTCTGAGCTATCGTTCAAGGGTTGGTAGCGGCATTTTATTTACAGGACGTTTTATGATCGCCACGCTGGGCTGGCATGTTTGGAGAAAGGCTGCCGCGCGCGCATGCGCCGCCTCTGTCGCCTTGCTTTGTGCCTGCCTGCCTGCCGCTGCCGAACGTCTGGCTTTTGTGGTCGGCAACTCGGACTATGATGTTGCCCCCGATCTGACCAACGCCGCCAATGATGCCACGGCCATTGCCGAGGCGCTGAAGCGGCTTGATTTCAAAGTCACCCTGATGACCAACGCCGGCGGTGCGGCGCTGTGGCAAGAGCTGGATCGCTTTATCGCAGATGCCGAAGGCGCAGAAAGTGCGGTTTTCTTCTATTCTGGCCATGCCTTTCAGATGAGTGGGGTGAACTATCTGGTACCCGTCACCGCCAGACTGGAAGGCCGCGAATCCGCCAAGGCCGAAGCATGGAGTCTGGACGCCGTCATCGCCCGCCTGCAAAGCCGCAGCCGCCAGACGCTGATTTTCCTGGATGCCTGCCGCAACGATCCATTGCCCGCGTCGGTGCGGGGGGGCGGCGCTTCGGCGGATGGTCTGGCACGTGTGCAAACCGGGGTCGGCACATTTGTGGCCTTTTCGACCGAACCGGGGGGCGTCACGGTGGATGCGGTTGCGGGGGCCGCGAACAGCCCTTTCACCGGTGCCTTGCTGAAGCACATCGAAACCGAAGGCATTTCGGTGTCGGACATGATGATCGAAGTGCGCAATGACGTGGAAAATGCCACGCTGCGCAAACAGGTGCCGTGGGATCAGTCCAGCCTGCGCGAACAGTTCTATTTTCTGCCCCCTGTCGAAGTGGCGAAACAGGAACTCAGCGAAGCCGACTATGAACTTCTGGCACAGCTTGGTGCCGAGGACCGCAAGCAGTTTCTTGATCTGCTGGCACAGTCGGGCTTTGACGAAGCGTCGCTTGCCGCGGCCGAGGTTGCGATTGCGGTTTCAGAGGCCAATCTTGAGCAGGTGGCTTTTGAAACCACCACCATCAGTGCCCCCGCCGTTGTGCCTGCGGTGGCTGGGCCGGTGTCTGACCCTGCTGTCGAAAAGACCGAAGCACAGTTGCTTGCCGAACTGGAGGTGGTCGATACCGGCCTTACCTTGGGTGCGGCCCCCGCCGATCTTGATCTGACACTGGCCGCCGCCGATCCGGGCGATCAGCCGATCCGCCTTGCCGCGCTGGATTGGGATACCCGCGACATCGCGTTGAACGACGTCACCATCCGCAGGTTGCGCATTTCGGGCAAGCAGATCGCGCCCGATTCGGATGCCAACCGGGCGCTTCTCAGTGCGATCGACCCCGGTCTTGTCGAAGAAGATGCCACCAAAACCGCAGCCCCCGAAGATCTTGCCCGCGTCGTGCAGGGGGAACTGAAGCGCGTCGGTTGCTACCAGATGGGCGTTGACGGATCCTGGGGCAAAGGCTCTCGCACGGCTTTGACCAGCTATTATCTGGCCAAGAAAATCGTGCCGAAAAGCCTTGAACCTTCTGCCGAGCTTTACGCCAATCTTCAGGCGGAACCAAAGGTGGTCTGCGCGGTGCGCGTGGCCAAATCGGCCGTCAAGACCGGCAAGCGCACACAGCCTGCGGTCAGCGACGGCTCGACGGAAAGTGTTGGCAAGGTGGACATAAAGTCCAAGAAGAAGACCGGCAAGAAACAGGAAACCGCAAAGACCCGGATCACCAAAGGCACCATCGGCATCACCGGGGCGTTCTGAGGCGGCCGTAGGGGACGGGCATGGAAATCGACCCCCGTTTCAGGCAGGCGCGTCAGCAGGCGGCAAAACGGCGCCGCAAAACCTGGCTTGCGCCGACGCTGATTTTTGGTGGCGCAGGTCTGGCTGTTGCTGCCTTGGTGATGGGCCTTTACTTCGGTGGCGTGCTGTCCTTTGGAACCCGGATCGTCACCGAAGGCACGGAAGGCGAGATCAGCGAAGACGGCACTGTCGATGCCGCTGTGGCGGGATATGCCACCGCCTTTGTCGATCTGGCGGGCGATCCGATGCTGTTGCAGTTCGACACCGGGGCCGCTGCCGAAAAGACCCGTAAACTACTGCGCCCTTTGGATATTCCGGCAACCCGCGCCGGAAATGAGCTTTCCCTTCTGACCGATGAGCTGATCACCGGCGAAGAGCGGCTGATCACCACCATTCCTTCCAGCCGTGAGGATTTTGCCTTTTTCCAGGCACAGCGATCCGCCCCCGCAGCCCCCCCGAGGCCCGTCGTGCCCTCAGAGCCCGCGCCGACGGAAACCGTTGTTGTCGCAGGCGATGATGCCAGTTGGGGCGAAAGTCTGGATGGCAGCACTGATCCTGTGGGAAACAGCTACACCAAGACCCGGATCGAAAACACCACCAGCCTGAATTTCATCCTGCCCGAGGCCCAACGCAAGCCGCCGTTCGAGGACGTCATTCTGCGGCTGAAGGTGAAAAGTGATCTGGTGGCGCAGATGGTGCAGAATGGCATGGACGAACCCGCCTCCAAACGCTTTGCCGAGGCGGGCCTTGCGATCATGCCCGCGCTGGGGGCTTTGGACAATGGGCAGGTTCTGGCCATCCGCGCCGCCCATCGCGGCAATCTGACGGTGCCGGTGCAGCTGTCGCTTTACACCCGCGATACCTATTTTGGCAGTGTTGCGCTGAACGATGCAAATCAGGTCGTGGCCTCTGCCGATCCGTGGGTCGAGCAGAATCTGTTCGATCTGGCCGATGACGAAGTGGTTCAGGCCACCGACACCAGCCGCAAATACCGCCTGCTGGACGCCTTCTATTCCGCCGCCATCCGCAACGGCGTGCCTTCTGCGGTGGTGGCTGAAACCATCGTTCTTCTCAGCCAATCCTATGATCTGGAAAGCTTTGCCGCCCCCGGTGACAGAATGACCCTGCTCTACGCGCGCGAACCGGGCGCCGAGGGGTCTGGCCCCGGTCAGATCCTTTATGCGGCGATCAAGGGTGAGGGAAAGTCGCTGGAATGCCATGTTTTCAAACTGACCGGCAAAGAGGATTACGCCTGTTTCGGTCAGGGGGTGCAGGGTTCGGGGGGCGGTGTTGCCGGTGGGGGGGGCTTGCGATCCGGTCTGGTGACGCCGACCAAGGGCGTCCTGACCTCACGCTTTGGGCCGCGCATGCACCCGATCCTGAAAGTGGCCAAATTGCACAAGGGCACGGATTGGGCCGCGCCGACGGGCACCCCGATTGTCGCGGCCTTTGATGGCCAGATCCTGCAAGCAGCCGGCGGTGGCAGCTATGGCAATCTGGTGAAAATCACCCACGCCGGGGGGCTGGAAACCCGCTACGCCCACCTCAGCGCCTTTGCCGACGGTTTGAAGGCCGGGCAGCAGGTGCGGGCCGGTGATCTGATCGGCTATGTCGGCACCACGGGCCAATCGACCGGGCCGCATCTGCATTTCGAACTGTACGAAGGCGGTGTGGCCGTGGATCCGTTGGCGGCGGGCGGGGCCGTGGTGGCCAGTGGCGGAGGGTCGGCTGTCGAAACCCTGGTGGATCAGATCATCCGTGTCGAATCCGGCGGCAAGGCCGATGCCAAGAACCCGCTGTCCACCGCCACGGGTCTGGGCCAGTTCATCGAAGGCACATGGCTGCGCATGATGACACAATACCGTCCCGATCTGGCAGGCACCATGACGCGCGATGCGCTTCTGGCCCTGCGCAACGATCCCACGATCAGCCGCGAAATGATCACGGCTTTGGCGCGCGAAGGCGAAGCCTATCTGCGTGCGCGCGGGCATCAGATTACCGCCGGGCGGCTTTATCTGTGTCACTTCCTTGGGGCCGAAGGCGCGAACATGGTGCTGAACGCGCAGGATGACCAACTGGTCATCGACGTCATGGGCGGTGGCGTGATCAAGGCCAACCCCTTCCTGTCGGGCCGTTCCATTGCCTATGTCAAGGAATGGGCCGAACTGAAGATGAACCGCAAAGGCGGGGCCAGCCTGCCCGCCGTCGCCGCATCGCCCCCCGAAGTCCTGGCCTATCAGGCGATCATTGCAGGGCTGATCGCGGTGCCGACCTGAAGCGCTGGCTAGCGGGTTTGGCCCGGACGCGGGAACTTGATGGCACCAAGCACGGTTTCCTCGACAAAGCCGGGAATGGATTTCACGGCAAAGCTCCAGTCATCGCGTTTCCACAGCGACATTTCATACAGCGACGCCCCCAGATTGTCGCCCAGATCAGCGAAAAATGCGGTGGGTCCGGATTTCATCCTGTCGACCAGTCGGTTCAGACGCTGTGAATCCATCTGCCCTGTTGTGACCATTTCAACCAGTCCGATTGCCAAAGTGCCAACGGTGTCAACGCCAACAGCACCCAGCCCGATCGGATCGCAGGCGCGCATCACCTTGAACACATCGCTATTCTTGGCGCTGGCTGGCAGAACCCCTTCCACAATGCTTTGCAGGGCCTCAACCGCGCCCGCCCAAGGAATGGCCTTGCCCATGAACTGCTTGTACATCTCTGCCGTCCCGTACAGATAATCGCCCTGCGCCATCTTGTCGGTCACTTCGATCAGAACGACGACCACGGCAACCTTGTCAGCCGTTTTGGCCAACTTGCCCAGATTGGCCGCAAGCTTTGATCCGGGCTTGGCAGCCGCCTCGAAGAAGTCCTTTGTAATCTTTGGATCCAGCTTGGCCAATTCCGTGTAGATGCGGGCCGCCTCGGCCTGTGAAAAGCCAAAGGTACGGATGTGCTTCCAGACGCTGATCACCGCACGGGCTTCGTCGGCCTTGGTGATCGTGCCGATAAAGGATTTGAACGGCGGAAAACCGGTGTCGATCAGGCCACGGCGGATTTCGTCATAGCTGACGCCCGCGTTTTGCGCGGCGGCGGCCTCTTGCAGCAATTGCTGGCCGCGTGGCCCGCCCGAGGCCGGCGGTTTGAACGGCATGCCGGGCAATGGGCCCGGGCCGCCCGGACCGGGGGCCATCGACATCCGCGCCCACTTGCCTTCGGACGTGGCATCATTCAACGCGCGGATTGTGGCACCGTTCGGGTCCACCTTGGCATCTGGCTGCGTGGTGCCCATCACGCCCTTCTGGAAGTCTGCAATCATCGCCTCGGTTTTCGGACCACAGCGCCCGTCCACCACCAGCTTGACGCGCGGCGGGTGCATCAATTCGTTCAGCCGCTTCTGCACGGCCGTCACATCCGTGGTGTCATTGCGCCCACCACGCCCAACGCTGGCGCGAACTCCGATGGATGAATATATCGGCATGGCTTTCTCCTTGGAAATCAGGATCATGAAAGGGGCCGATGGCACCTGCGCACCACCGGTCTGCTGAAAATCTCAGGCGAAATCATACCCGATCTTGCCGTCTTTCATCACGACTTCCACCGTCTTCATCTGGGTCTGTGCCACCATTCGCGACAGCACCTCGCGCGACAGGTCGGGCAGGATGGTGTTGGTTATGATGTTATCCACCATGCGGCCCCCCGAATCCGGGTCTTTGCACTGATCCACGATATAGGCCATCACGTCGGGCGAAACGGTCATCGCCGCGCTGTGGTTGTCCTTCATCCGGCGCACGATCGCTTTCAGCTTCAGCTTCACGATCCCCGCCAGCACGTCCGCCGACAGGGGGAAATACGGGATCGTGACGATCCGGCCCAGCAGGGCAGGCGGGAACACGCGGGTCAGGTGGGGCTTCATCGCCTCGGTCAGGTCTTCGACCGCAGGCCGCGTCTCGCCTTTTTCGGCCATATCCATGATCACTTCGGTGCCGACGTTGCTGGTCAGCAGGATCAGCGTGTTCTTGAAGTTGATCGGGCGGCCCGAGCCATCTTCCATGATGCCCTTGTCAAACACCTGAAAGAACAACTCGTGCACATCGGAATGCGCCTTTTCAACCTCGTCCAGCAGCACCACCGAATGCGGTTTGCGGCGCACGGCCTCGGTCAGACGGCCACCTTCGCCATAGCCGACATAGCCCGGAGGCGCGCCTTTCAGCAGGCTGACCGTATGCGCCTCCTGGAATTCCGACATGTTGATGGTGATGATGTTCTGCTCACCGCCATACACCGCTTCGGCCAGCGCAAGCGCGGTTTCGGTCTTGCCCACACCCGAAGGCCCGCACAGCATGAACACGCCAATCGGCTTGTTCGGGTTCGACAGTTTGGCGGACGAGGTTTCGATGCGCTTGGCGATCATTTCCAACCCGTGATCCTGCCCGATCACCCGCTCTTTCAGACGGTCCCCAAGTGTCAGGATCATCTGCAATTCGTCCGAAACCATCCGCCCTGCCGGAATTCCTGTCCAATCCGAGATGATCGAGGCCACCGATTGCTCATCGACATGGGAGTAAACCATGCGATCCTCGGGCTTGGTTTCCTCAAGTCCGGTCATCTTCATCGCCAACTGGCTGCGCAGGGAAACCGTGTCTGCGCCTTCCTCACCCAAGCCAGTGCGCAGCGACAGGATCTCGTCCACCATCGCCTTTTCGCCAGCGTACATCGTTTCGGCCAGGGCCAGTTCGGTCTCTGCGGCGGCCTGTTCGGCCTGCGCTTCGGTGATGCGCTCTTCGTTCACCTCACCCAGATCGCGCTGCGATTCCTTCGCCGCAATTTCCGACGCCAGCGCCTGAATCTTCACCCGCAAGTCCTGCACCCGCGCCGGGGTGGTGGATTGGCTGATGGCCACACGCGCGCAGGCGGTATCCAGCAAGGAAACCGCCTTGTCCGGCAGTTGGCGGCTGGGGATATAGCGCGCCGACAGGTTCACCGCCGCCACCACCGCCTCATCGGAAATCCGCACGCCGTGGTGCGCCTCCATCGGTGCCAGGATGCCGCGCAGCATATAGCAGGCGCGGTCAATCGACGGCTCATCAATGGTGATCGGTTGAAAGCGCCGCGTCATCGCCGGGTCTTTTTCAAAGTACTTGGCGTATTCCATCCAGGTGGTCGCCCCCACCGTGCGCAATGTTCCCCGCGCCAGCGCAGGCTTCAGCAGGTTGGCGGCATCACCGGTGCCTGCCGCACCGCCTGCACCCATAAGCGTATGAATTTCATCAATAAAAAGGATGATCGGCACGGGCGATCCTTGGACCTCGTCAATCACCGACCGCAACCGCTGTTCAAACTCGCCCTTCATGGACGCGCCCGCCTGCATCAGCCCAAGGTCCAGCATGAACAGCTTGGTTCCCTGCAACTTCGGCGGCACGTCGCCGCTGGCCAAACGCTGTGCAAATCCCTCTACGACGGCGGTTTTGCCCACCCCGGCCTCGCCGGTCAGGATCGGGTTGTTCTGGCGGCGCCGCAGCAGAATGTCGATGATCTGGCGGATTTCTTCATCCCGGCCAACGATCGGGTCCATCTTGCCGGATGCGGCGACTTCGGTCATGTCCACCGCGAACCGGCCCAGAGCGGTTGTGCCAGCCCCCGGCGCACCACCTGCGGCGGCCCCGGCCTGCGCCCGGCCAATGCCGGTGCCGTCCATCGGGCGCATGTCTTCTTCGTCGCTGTCTTTCCAGGCCGACCGCGCCTCATTGACCAGACTGTCCACGTTGATTTCGGCAAACACCTTCGACATCTGCACCAACTCGCGGCGCAGCGACGGGTTCTTCAACGCCGCGACCAACGCATGGCCGGTGCGGATTTGCGCCTCGGCAAACAGCAGGGTGGCGTAGTGCCAGCCGCGATCCAGCACATCAGTCATCTGATCGGAAATCGCAGGCATCTCGGTGGTGTTCTTGCGCAAGGCGTCAATGACGCCGCCCAGATCCTTGACCACGCGGGCCCGGTCCAGTTTAAAATGCGTCAGGGTGGCGGAAATATCAGATTTCGGGTTGGTCACGATGTGGAACAGCCAATGCGACAATTCGACGTTGCGATTGCCCTCATTCTTGGCGTGACGCAGCGATTGCAGAAAGGCGTCATAGCCGACGCGGTTCAACTTTCCGGCGACTGTTTCAAGGCTGATATCGGCCATTTGTCCCTATCCCTTTCGTTTCTTTATAAGTTGGTCTTAAATTGTCACTGGTCAGATCTTACCCGCCGTGGTGTTCCGCCGCGAACACGGCGTCGCTGCGGTAGGTGCCGGGCGGGGCCGCCGGCGGGGCCACCCAGCCGGTCCAGCCCAAAGCCGCGCCCTTGCCCAAGGCGACACCCTTGACCTGATCGGCGGGCAGGGCAGGGGCAATTTCCACCTCGATCTCATGGCCAAGATACCAGAACAAAAGCTCTGTCAGGCGCAGGAAATTCTTGGCCCCTGGAAGATAGCTTTGATATTCGGCAAGACTTTCGGTGCGAATGCCAATGCGTATTTTTTCGTTGACGCTTTGGACGCGTGACCCCAGACGGCAATCGCGGCCAAGGGTGCTGCCAACCGCGCCAAGACGCGACATGTCGCCCGGCTCGAACGGCAACCAGACCGGGATGTTTTCCTCGATCGTCACCACCACGCCGCACAGCTTTTCCAGAATCTGCCGCAGCCGCACCGGGCTTTTGACGCGGGCCATCCCGATCCCCACCAAGGGCAACCGTGCCAGATCCGGTACCGTCCCCCTGTCACGCAGCGCGGGCGAGGCCAGCCCAATCGGCGCACCGACATAGGCCTGAAAGCGGTCTTGCGTGGGGTGATCAAACTGGCTGATCCCGCGGGCGTCCGACCACGCCCGGAAGAACAACTGCTGAAAACGGTTGGTGAAAATATCGGCAAAGCGCACAAAGGCATCGTCTTTGAACTGATACCACTGCTGCACTTCGGCAGTGGTATTCAGCGGCAGCGGGCCCTGTGGTCCGAAATAGCCCAGAAACGCCGACCGCACCCGAAGCTTGCCATTCGGGCGTTCTTGCACCTGCGTGACGTTTGACGCTGGAAAAGCCTGAAACGGCTCTTGCCCCAACCGCACGGCTTCGTCCCGCAGGGTCGCGTTGCGGCCGATGCGGGGAATGGTTGGATTGGCGCGCTCGATATCGCGCATCAGGGCCAGAAATCCAAACTCGGGCGGTTGCGCAAGCAGATCCTTGCGCCGCTGCGATCTGGATTTCGGGGCGCGCGTCACAACAGCGGCCCCTGCCCGGTGCGCGGTGGCCAGGTTTTGATGACCCCACGCTGATCCGACTGGATCACCACCTGCGTAAAGCTGTTGATCGAGGCATATTCGGCCATGAACCGATCCAGCACTGCGCCCAGCAAGAACACGCCCGATCCTTCAAAAGCCCGCTCGTCAAAGCGCAACGTCACCTCGGTTCCGCGCGCGGCATGAAAGCCGCCCGCCCGCCGCACTGTGCGCACCACAGGGCGGCTGGCCACTGATTTCAGCCCTTGCAACTGCCGCTCTGTCACCTGACTGGATACATCGGTGAACAGCGACAGCAATTCGCGCAACCCTGCCGCCCCGTCGCGGCTGCCGCGGTTGTCCAACCCCAGAAAATTCAGCGACAAAAAGCTGATCAGCCGCCAATGCACAGGCCCGGCATGGGTGCGATGGGGCGCGTTTCGCTCTAGCTCGACCACGCTTTCACGCGGCACCGTTGGCCCTGCCACGCAGCGCAGCGGCAGCGAGGTGTCATCGTTCATGCGAAAATCGGCCCCACCTTGGGCGATGGGCAGATATTGCGGCAAGTGCCGGTTGGAACACAGCAGCTTGATCTGAAGCCGCTTTACGCGTTCATCTGCGTCCAGATGGCCGGGCTCGTAGATCGAGATGAACGTCTCGGTCCCGGTATAGCCTTGCGTCTGCCCGAACCGCTTTTCCTTCGATGCCAAACGGCGCGGGCGGTGCTTGGCGGTGAAATACAGCGCCTCACGTGGCTGCATCACATCGGCGGGCAGGCCATAAAGCGGATGCACCGGCACCTTGGTCTGCACCCCGCCGTAGTAGGCAAACACCTCGCGGATGCGATGCACCTCGTAATGCGTGCTGGGGCTGCTGTCCGCTTGCACCAGATATTCGTGGCGCAGCGTGTCCAGTTTGACCTGACTGCAGTTTTCCTCAAACAGGTTCACAGCCGGGACCGCAAACAGCCGGAAATTCTCGGCCGTCACCCGCGCCGGCAGGGCAGGGCGCAGGTTGTCCATCTCGATCATCAGATCAAAGCCCGACGCCTTGATCAGCGGAAACAGCTTGCGCAGCCCTCGCAGCCGGAAGCCAAGGAACTTTTGCGGAAACACAAAGAACTCGCGCAACAGGCTAAAGCCTCGGAACACCCGCGTATCCTCGGCAAAGATCGCTTCGTTCTCTTCAAAGCCGATCTGCTCCAGAAAATCCGGTTCCAGCCGGATAAAAGCCGGGTCGCCCCGCGCATCCAGATAGCGGATGGTGGCGCGGGTTGCGTTGTTGAACAGGTGTTCGTAAATGGCCACGCTTTCGGCATGATCGCCCACCAGGTGCACGGTCAGCGTGTCGGCCCTGATGCCCGTCACCGGTTTGCCCGGCTTGTCCTTTTCCGCCGCCGAAACCGGGCGCAGGAAAGACAGCAACAGCCCCCCTGCCGTACCCGCAGCCACATCCAGACCCATGGCCTGAAATGTCGTCGGCCCTGAAACAAACCGGGCCGCCGACAGACGCAAAGGCCACAGTTCCAGCGCCGAACACAGCCGGAAGCGGCAGGAAATCCGTTGATCCCGATCAACATAGCGCGCGTCCAGATAGGCGCCTGCGGGAAACACCTTGCCCTTGTCCAATTCGTCATCGGCATAGACCGGCTCTGCCTGAACCAAAAGCGCGCTGGGCGTGGGGGCCATGAAATTCGGCAAAAGCTGATCCAGCATTTCGGCCGTAAAGGTTTCAAATTCCGTATCCAGTTTCAACTGAACCCGTGCCGCCATAAAGGCAGCACCTTCCAGCAGCCCCGCCACCGCCGGGTCAAGATTGTCTTGGGTCAGCCCACCCAGCCGTTCAGCGATACCCGGGAAATCCTGGGCGAACTCTTTTGCGCCTTCATAAAGCAGCTGCAATTCGCGGTTATAAGCCTCAAGAAACGCACGGTTCATCCGCGCGCCCCCCGGTTGGACAACGACATCTTGCCCGCGCCGGTGTCAATCTCGGCCACAAACTCCAACGGCACATCCACCGGCTTGGCCGACATGTCGGCGCTGATATCAAAGGCGACATGCTGCCGCGAACTTTCGGTTTCGCTGCGCAGTTTCACGGAAATGCTCTTGTCGATCAGGCGCGGTTCATGGCGCAGCAGCGAATTGCGCAACTCTTTCAACAGGACCTGATTTTTGATGTCAGCGGTGGTCAGCCGCGACAGATCCAGAATCCCGTAGTTCAGAATTGACGCCTGAACAAAGGGAAACTCGGTCAGCGGTTCCGCCGATTCCAGGTTGATCGTGGAAAACAGATTGGCCAGATCTTGCAGCAGATGGGTGCGCAGTGTCTCATCGCCCGCGCCTTCCCTGCGTTCAATGCTGCGCTTGCTCAGGATACGATCTTGCTCATCGGTCATATCCGGGCCACCATCTTTCGAGTCCTTTTCGCGCGCAGCCTGACGAAAGACGTTCATCAGCGAGATCTGGAAATAGCCGTCACTTCGCTCTTTCATCACGCACTCGCGCCGCAAATAAGACCTTTGCGTCCGTAACGCCTGTTACGCCGCTTGCAAGGAGGTACCGGCCACCATGACGCGCCCGGTACGATTGTCTGCCGCAGGGGCGCCCGATCAGCTGATCGTCGCGCCTTTCGGAATGTCCCAGGATGCGGTGGTCTTGCCGGCCGCGTTGCCTTTGGAATCCTGCAGCGTGTATTCCATCTTGATCCGGCCAAAGTTGATGGACAGATTCTCGATGATCTGGTCATCGCCGCCCATGCCCGCGCCGGTCGAATAGCTGGACAAAAGGGCATCCTCCATCGTGAACACCAGATAGGGAAGCTGTGTCGCGCCCGTCACCTTGCGCAGGGTCAATACGATCTTCTTGAAGTGCGTGCCGATCAGCAGATGCTGCAGCAGCACCGGCGAGGTCTTGTCAAGGTTTTTGGAGAAGGACATGTCCTGCACATTGGCTTTGCCGCTGCCCGAACCCGTCCCCATGTGGGTGGTTGCCGACTGGCTGGCGCCCCAATGAAAGCTCATCAGTTCAATTTTCTTTTCATAGCCTTTTTGAATCGATTCACCTTCCACGCCGTCAATGTCGAGAAATGCGTTTACAGCCATTTGGGTATCTCCTTCAGGTTAAATAACCACAGATCGAGCAGACCCGTGGGGGTTCACGTTAATTCTTGCCTGGAAGTTTTGAGACAAGGCTCATGCCAATATCCATGCCTTCCAGTTGGAAATGGGGACGCAGAAAGAATTTTCCCACATAATAGCCCGGGTTTTCTTCGTCCTCGATGACTTCCACCTTGGCGCCAGCCAAAGGCAGAAGGGCCTTGTCACGCTCGCTCGCATTCGAGGGCGAGGCGTGAACATAGCTTGAAATCCAGTTCTGCAATTCACGCTCCAACTGGGCGCGTTCGCGATTGGACCCGATCATGTCGCGCACCATGCACTTCAGGTAGTGGCTAAAGCGCGATACCGCAAAAATATAGGGCAGGCGTGATGACACATTGTCCGACGCGGTGGCCTGATCGTCCTGATATTTCTTGGGACGGTACAGGGTTTGTGCGCCGATGAACGCCGCGCGGTCAGTGTTCTTGCGGTGGATCAGGCTGATCAGCCCCGATTTCGAAAGCTCGCCCTCGCGGCGGTCGCTGATGGCAAATTCGGTCGGGCACTTCATGTCGGTCGACCCGTCGCCAAGGTCGAAATTGTGAACCGGCAGGCTGCCGATTTCACCGCCCGACTGGACGCCCCGGATTTGCACCGTCCAACCATATTCCTTGTGCGCGCGGTTGATGTTCACCGCCATCGCATGTGCCGCGTTCATCCAGGCATAGTGTTTGCCTTCATGCCCGTCGGTCTTTTCTTCAAAATTGAACTCGTCCACCGGTTCGCCGTTTTGACCATAGGGCGAACGTGCCAACACGCGTGGCAGCGTGATCGCCAGATAGCGCGAATTTTCGCTGTCGCGCAGCGAATTCCAGCCGGCATAGTCGGGGGTGTCAAACACCGTCGACAGATCGCGCGGGTTGCCCAATTCGTTCCAGCTGTCCATGCCCAGCAGGGGCGGGGCGGCGGCCGAGATAAAGGGGGCGTGGGCCGCCGCGGCAATCTTGCCCAGATCGCGCAGCAGGCGCACGTCAGATGCCGAATGGTCAAAGTAGAAATCGCCCACCAGCGCGCCAAAGGGTTGGCCGCCCAACTGGCCGAATTCGGCTTCGTATATCTTCTTGAACAGTGGGCTTTGGTCCCACTTTGCGCCCGGATAGCTGCGCAACTCGCGGTCCAGTTCGGCTTTTGACACGTTCATCACCTGAACTTTCAGGTTAGCATCGGTTTCCGAATTGTTGACCGTGTAGGCAAGACCGCGCCAGCTGCTTTCCAGCTTTTGATACTCTGCGTTGTGGATGATCTCATTCACCTGTGCCGACAGCTTTTCGTCGATCTTGGCCAACATGGCGTCGATCGTGTCCAGAATGTCATCGGAAATCAGGCTTTCATCGGACAGGGCTTCGCGCACCAGCGTCCCGACGGCGTTTTCAACCTCTTTCGCAGCCACATCGCTGCGCGGTTTGAAATTCTGTTTCAGAATTGCCGAAAATTCATCCAACTCTGCCAATGCGCCACCTGCGCCAGCGTCTTTTTCAAATTCAGTTGCCATGTCGAATTCCCAATGCTGTTCTTGCGGAAAACAATCTGGCCCCAGCAACTTGCGGGGCCGGATGACCGGTTATTCTTCAGAGACATCGCCTTTGGCGGCGCGGCGCTCGTTCAGCGCGGCCATCAGTTTTGGGTCCGCCAGCAGTTGCTTCAACTGATCCTGCGCACCCGACTTGCCGTTCATGTAGCGTTGCAGGTTTGCCAATTGCTGACGCGCCTCCAGCAGCGTGGCAAGGGCGGGCACCTGACGCGCAATCTCGCCGGGGCTAAGGTCGGCCATCTTCTTGAAGTTCAGGTTGACCGAAAGCTTGCCGCCTTGATCGGGGTCAAGCTTGTTGTCCACGTTGATCGCAAGGCCCGGGGCCACGGATTCCATATAGTCGTCCAGCGTGTCCTGGCTGACCTGCGTGAATTCGCGATCCGCGACCGGCGGCTTTTCAACCTTTGAGGCGTTGCCGGACAGGTCGGACAGGATGCCCATCACGAAGGGCAGTTCGACTTGCTTGTCGGCATTGGTCGGATCGGCATACGAAATCATGACGCGCGGAGGACGGTTGCGCTTGATAAATCCAGTGGCTGAATCAGCTGTGGCCATAACAATCTCCATCTATTATTAAAAAAGAAAGCCGCAACAGGCTTAACAAGTCAACAGATTTGCACCGTGCCCAAACGGGCCTGAATGCCGTAAGGTTAGGTCAAGGCGAAGGCGGAATCAATTCCCGCACAAGCGCATGAAAATCTTTTGTCAGCATGTTGCGCGCCTTGAACAGCAAGATCGGAATCGGACTGGCCGGTTCGCGGACGCGGAAGAACTCTTCGATCTGTTTTAGCACCATTCCGGCGTGATCGCGCGACAATATTTCAGGGGCCGGCAGTTCATCTTCGCCAATCTGGGCATATTCGTCGGGCGAGGTCATGTTGGCCTGTCCCGACAATTCGCGCATGCGTGTCATGGGAATGGCAAAGCCGGTGTCGGTGCCGAAGGTGATCGACGCCGTGTAGGCGCTTGTTTCCAGCAGTGCATCCAGCGCCTCGACCAAAGGACGCCCGATCAGAAGCCGCGCCTGCGTTACCAGAACCACGGCAAGCGACGACGGTTCCTTGGCTACAAAATAGGTCTCTATCGACTGCAGCAACCGATAGGCGGCCCGGTGGTCCGCGACATCACCCACCGCCATTGTGACGGTAAATGTGGCCCCGGCAGCGGTATGGCCCGGATCGGCCGGTGCCGTAGCATCGGTCAAATCATCCGTCGCCGCAGGGACCGCGGCCGCGCCCAGATCGCCGCGCGCCGCCAGAACCATATCATGGATGTCGCGCAGCTTTTCATCCAGCCGGTCCAGCCGGGGCGTGAAAGGTTCCGGCCGCGCCTGGCCCAGTGTTATCATCGACTTCAACGCCGCGCGCAGTCCGGTCAATTGCGCGTGCAGCTGATCGACGGCCTTTGAGTTTTCAGATGACCCGATTGCGCCGCTGACACCATTGGAATCGCCCGGCTCTTCCCCGTCACGGACCTGAATTTTGCCAGTGCCTGTGGCA
Organism: uncultured Cypionkella sp.; assembly: GCA_964497815.1. GTDB lineage: Bacteria > Pseudomonadota > Alphaproteobacteria > Rhodobacterales > Rhodobacteraceae > Cypionkella. The sequence continues at coordinate 6,889 of CAZCFC010000002.1, read as the reverse complement.
TAGGGGCGAAAGACCACATCTCCATAGCGGCGGTCATTGAACAGCGGCACATATTCAAGCGGTGCCACAATCGTGGCCAACGCGTTCAGTTCTTCAATCGCGTTGCGGCGGTCATTGGCATTGGTCGGATGCACGTCATCCGGGTAGGTTTCCAACAGCGCCGCCATGCCCATCACGGCATCGACAAAGCCCTTGAAGCGACCAGACAGGATTTGAAACTTGGCCTCAATCCCCAGAAGGCGCAAATCACGGCTGCGTTTCAGCAGGGCGTCAATCTGACCGCTTTCGGCCTTTTGATCTATGGATCTTGCATCGAACAGCGTTCCGCGCGCCAGATTGAAATAGCTGGTGGGCAGGCGGTCTTCGACGTTGAAGTAGTAATCCACAAACTCGGGGTCGTCTGCTTCTAACAGATCTTCGCCGCAGGGCGCGTCCGCCGAGATGGGCTTTACAAGATCATCCGGGCGCATTTTGGGCCTGTGATCTTAACGTCTGGCCCGAACAGCCAGCGGTTGCGGCGCAGGGCGGGCGATCAAAGCCAAAGCACCAAGGGAAACCAGCGCAAGCAAGGCAACGGTCATGGCAACACCCTTTTCCAAATCTGCCGTGATGCTAGCGCCGCCCCCCGGTGGGGTCAACGCTTTAGCCTCCGGTCTTTTTCACAGCGTCGTCATAAGCATCGGCAAAATAGGCCAGAAACACATCCAGCATGCCATTTTCATGCGGATGCGTCTTGGCATCCCAACGTTCCACGAATGTCTCCCACGCCCGCGCCTTTTTCGAAGACATGATTCCCCCCGTTGCACGCCCTTCGATCGACTCGGGTGACAGGTCTTCCAACAGGCGGGCAAGCGCGGGCTGCATCGCGGCGTAAACCGCCGTCTGGTGGCGCTTGATGTCGTCAAATCCCTGCTGAAAACTGGCGGTCGACGAAAGATAGCTTTCGTTGCGCTGCACGAACATTGTCAGCAAGGCTTCGGTTGCGTTGGGTTTGAACTTTAGCGGGCTGTTGTTCATGCCGCCGATCATGGTGCGGCTGGCGCTTTTGACGAACTGCTTGGCAGCGGCGCGGGCACCCAGAAGGGCCATCAACTCGTCCGTGGCAATGCGCAGGCAGCGGCCAATATCTTCGCCCAAGGCCCCAAGATCGGCACCGCCCAGACTGCCCTGCGGCAGGCCCGCGCCTTTGCAGATAGCCTCCAGCAATTGCGCGGCCCCGGCCCCTGCGGATAACGATCCGGCAGTACCGGGCGTCGCAAGGTTGACCGGTGCAGGCGCAACCACGGCGGCGGGCGACGGCGACGACGGCGGCGGCGACGACGGCGGCGGGGCAGCCGGCAAGGGCTGCGGCTTGGCCATGAACGGTTCTGCTGCGGGCAATGCTGCAGCACCGCCCAAGGTCAGGGGCGGCGGCGAAGACATGACAGGCATCGGCGGCGGGGCGGGTGGCAGCACAGGCGCAGGCCGCGCGTTTTCGATAAAGCTGTCGCCAAACTGTCCCGCCAACGGCATCGCAGGCCGGTTGGGGGCTGGCATCGGCGTGGGCATCGGGGCTGGCGCGGGCGTCAGGCTCCAGGGGTCATGTGCCAAAGCGGCAGACTGCGGCGGCGCGAACATCTGCGCTGCGGGCTGCGCCGGATCGCTGATCAGCACGCGGATGATGTACTGCCCCACCTGCAGCCGCTCGTTGTGTGTCAGCGACAGCGGCGAAGACACCCGCATCGACTGGCCATAGACAAAGGTGCCATTGGTTGAAATGTCATTCAGCCAGAACTGCCGATCCCGGTAGACCACTTCAAAATGACGGCTTGAAATATGGCGGTTCGGATCGGGCAGTGTCCAGTCCATCGCGGAATCGCGCCCCACTTCGCAACCGCGCCCATTGACAGAAAACTCCAACGGCCCGCCGTCGGGCAGGAAATCAAAGTTCTCGATCTTCAGGGTCAGTTTCATGGAAGGCCGAATCCAATTTTGCGCCAAATCTCAGATAGTCGGGCATGGGGCAAATGATACCTCAGGCCAAGACGATTCTGCGAAACTCAAGGTGATGATATTCAGCCGCTTTTCGCAAGCACCTCGGCCATGCCGATATAATGATCCAGCATGCGGCGGCGTTTGTCCTGCGGCACCCGCGCCAAGGCGGATTGCACGGCGACGTTCATCGCCAGCCCCATCACGCCAATCGGCGGTGGCACCGGGGGCAGGCCCGGCCCGGAAATGGACCCGCCCGACCAGCCGATCGCCAGCGTCAGCCAGACCCCCGGCCCGTTCACCTCGGCCCCTTGCCCGGCATCCAGCGCGGCATAGCGGCTGTCTTCGTCCTGTTCTGCCACCCATGCCACCACCAGCTCCAGCATGGCGCTGTCCTGCTCGGTCAGCAGGTCCGGCGTGGCTTTCAGGCACTCGTGCCCCCACCACACCGCATGGCGCGGCATCAGCGCATAGGCCATGAACGTCACCGCCTCTTCGGGCGTCGGGCCCAGCCGCAGGCGGCGCAGATAATCCAGACAGTGCAAGCCCGGTTCCGGCGGTTTTGCGATATGCTCGGCCATGCTGGGAATGGCTGCGAAAAGGTCAGATGCCACCTGAACCCGCAGGCCATTTGCGGCTTCGGTGGTGGTCGGGGCGTGGGTATCGGTCTGTTGCGACATGATCAGTTGATGTTCACAATGGGGGCTTGAATGATCATCACGCCAACACCCTTGTGGCTGGCCTTGCCGCCACTGGTGTTCAGCGCACCCATGCCTTCGACTGTCACCTCCATGGATTTGATCGTGATCGAACCGGGCTTCATCTCGATCGAACTCCCACCACATTTAAGCGTGATGCTGGACCCTGCCTCGATGGTCAGATTTCCCTTGATGTCCTTTTTCTCGTCCGCCTTCACGATGACGGTTCGATTTTTCTCGACCGTTTCGTTCGACACACCAAAGATGGTATCCTTGGAATCGTTCAACACGTCACGGGTTGCGTCGTTTTCAACCGTAACCTGCAAGTCCTTGCGGGCGTTGACCTCGATCAGTTCCGAACCGTCCTTGTCGTCGAACATCAGGCGGTTGTCGCGCACTGTCTTGATGCCGCTTTTCAAACTGTCCCCCGGCAAGACCCAAGGGGGCATGTTGTCGGCATTGTAAACGCAGCCAACCACCAACGGACGGTCCGGGTCGCCATCCAGATATTCGACCACAACTTCCATGCCGGCATGGGGTGTGAAAATCGCCCCCCACCTTGGCCCCGCCCACATCTGCGACACGCGGCACAGCATGGATTCGCTTTCGGGTGCCCAGTGAAACTTCAGCAGGATGCGGCCATATTCGTCGATGGTGCCATCTGCCCCTTCGACCACAACGGCGGTTTGCGGCCCGCGCATGATCGGTTTGGGTGTTTTTTGCAGGGGTGCAATCGGGCTGCTTTCGCGCACAAGGCGGTAGTTGCCGTGATAGCTTTCGGTTGCCGCCGCGCCCGTGCGATACTGGTTCGAGATGTACATATGCTGCGCCGACATCACACAGTAAACACCCTGCTGGCTTGGGTCGTGGTGCCGGGCAAGGGTGAACTTCATTCCGGCCCCCAGGCTTTGCAGCTCGCCCGAGGCGCGGATGCTTTCCTCTGTGGCCTCAAGGGCATTGGCACGGCGCTTGACAAGGTAGTTGCCGTCTTCGGGGTTATCATAGCGGCCCGGATAATCCAGAACCTCATAGGTTTGCCCATTGAACGCCTTCACCGATCCTTCGGAGATTTCCATGTTCATGTTGGGGGTCTTGAAGTTGTAATCCAGATAGCGCACCGACCCCGACGGCACGGTGCGGTCGATGGCCCATGTCGTGAAATTCTCGGCCCCCTGCGTCGCGGCGGCGCTGTTCTGACTGAAGGTCCGGTCCGCACCTTCGGCCTTGGCAAAGCCCGTCGGGCCCTGCGTCACAACGATTCTGTGCATTTCAGCCGACATCTCGCAGTGAAAATTCAGCCCGTGTTCCTCCATCAGCCGCCGCACAAGATCCAGATCGGATTCCCGGTACTGCACCACATATTCCATATGTGCCAAAGGGGCTTCGGCGCTGATAATCAAGCCGCCACTGTCGCTGCCGGCATAGTCCTGACAGACCGTTTCAATGATCTCTCCGGCGGTCATGTCATGGAAAATGCGCGCATTGACGCGGCGGCTCATGAACCAGATCCAGGGGCGCAGTTCGAACTCATAAATATGGCCGCCACCGACAGCCCCCAGCGACCGGACGGCAAATACGATCTGATGAAAGGTCCGCACCGTGCCAAGCTGGGTGTCCAGCTCGACCTGCATTTCCTTTCCCAAAAGCGAGTTGGGATCAATCGGGCCATCCTCGGCCAGGGCTTTGACAGTGAAGTTGTTGATTTCGTTAACAGATTCTATTCCGGAAAATTCCAGCAATACCAATGTATTGTCTTGAAGCGGCGTGAAAAGCCGGCCAATGCGGGTGTCTTGGGAATTCGACGTAGGCATGCGCATACCGCTTTCGAGAAAACCAATGTGAAACAGACAAGTGGGAGAAATAGACTCCCCGAATAAAAGTCAGGTTACAGAACACCGGCAGGTCTGGCAAGGAAAGCAATCGGGCCCCACCGCAGGCCTGCGGCAGGGCAGGGGCGTCAGTTTTCCAGACGGATGAACGCAAGGCCCAGCTTGATCGGTGCCGGGTCTTTTTTCAGTGCCAGATCAATGAACGGCATCAGCGCCTTGGCCGAAACCCCGGCATCCACGGCAGCCAAAAGCGCCTGCAGCTTTTCTTCGGATTCCATCGCAAGGAACAACTGTGGCGCAGGTGGCGCACCTTCGGCCAGTTTCAACACGATTGAAAAGCCGATGGTGCCATCGTCGGATGTTGAAATGAACTTGTTCAGGTTGGAAATCCCGCCTGTCCCCGACACGTTCAGAAGGGTCAGAGCCCCCGCACCAAGGCCGTCGATGCTGCCTTGCACGACGCCACCGCTTTGCACCACCTCGCCCAAACCGGGGTCCATCGTCACCGCGATCGGTTTGACATCGACTGCCGTGGGGTGACGATTCATGAAATCCAGCAAGGCGCATTGCTCTGGGTTGACCAGATGAACCTGCACATCGGGCTTGGTGCCGGTTTCCTTTTCCCATGCCGCCGCCATGTCTTCCAGCGGCTTGGTTTCGGCGGCAAAGCCGTGCAGCGCAAACCCTTGCGGCTTGGGGTCTGCGACACTGACATAGGCGCAAGCCGCCGGAGCCATCGCCGCAAGGAAGGCTGATTGCCGGGCGACAGGATCAGCAGATTTCGCGGCCTGCTCGGCTGCCAGTTTTGCCGCTTCTTCGGCCGCTTTGGCATCAGCTGCCGCTTTGGCATCGGCTGCCGCCTTGGTGGCCGCCGCCTCTTCTGCTGCCTTTGCGGCTGCTGCGGCGGCGGCGTCCTCGGCCGCCTTTTGGGCGGCAGCCACCTCGGCGGCCTTCTTTTCGGCTTCAGCGGCGGCAAGTCTTGCGGCCTGGTCCTGTGCGGCCTTGGCGGCAGCTGCATCCGCCGCCGCCTTTTGCGCCGCGTCTTCTGCGGCCTTCGCGGCGGCCTTCTCTGCGGCTGTCGGGCCTGTCGGCGTCTCTGCCGCGGCCTTCGTGGTGTCGGTCTCTTGGGGGCGTTCGGCGGCGGGCTCGGTCAGGGGCGGCTTTTCATCCACCGCCGCCACCGGTTTGGGATCAAACACCCCGCCATAATAAGCACCGGCCCCACCGGCCCCCGCAGCCAGCAGCGCCAGAACCGCAACCATGCCACCCTTGCCCTTCTTGGCGGGTGCAGCGGCCACCACAGCCGCCACCTGTGGCTTCGCGGCGGCACCCGGCGCGCCAAAGGGGCTGAAATCCTCGGGCTCTTCCGCAGGCGCTGCCATCGGACGGCCATCTGCAATCACCGTCGCCCCTTGCGGCGGCGTGGTCTGTGGCCGCCCGCCCGGCATATTCCAGCCAGCCGCGACAGGCGACGCGGTGTCCGCGATGGGTGGCAAAGATTTCGGGGTAACGGGCGGCGCTGATGTTGCCACTGCCGCTTCGGTGGCAGACAGATCAAATGGCGGCAAAGCCCCACCGATGACGGTGCGGTTGGGGTCAACGGGTTTCGGTTCGGTGGACGCAGGTTGCGGGATCAGATCAGGGTTGTCGACCGCCGCCATCACGCGCGCCATGCTTTCGGGGCGCTGCGCCGGGTCGGGCTGCAACATCCACGACAAAAGCGGCACCAGACTGGCATCAACCCCGGTCAGATCGGGCACCGAAGACCGCTTGCCCACCGCGTCAACGATTGACGCCCCCATCGGCAAGACCTCGCCCTTGCTGGCCGCCGCTGTCACCAAAGCCAGCGAGTAGATGTCCGACCGCCCATCAACATGACCGCCAAAAGCGCCCAGCTGTTCCGGGGCCACCCAGTTGAACTTGCCCGCGAACTGCCCCTGCAACAGCGTCCCCGCCCCCATCGCGGTCGATTTCGCGATGCCAAAGTCGATCAGCTTGGCGTGCTCGACATTGCCTTCTTCCAGAATGACGTTGTCGGGCGACAGATCGCGGTGCACCACCCCGGCCCGGTGCGCCTTGTCCAGCCCCGAGGCGACACGGCGCAACATGGTCCGCACGTCATCTGCCGGCATCGGGCCTTGCTCGATCCGGTCAGACATCGCGGTGCCCGACACGAATTCCATCACCATGCAGGGACGGCCAATCGTCGGGTCCACGGTAAAGACGTGATAGCGCACAATCGCATCGTGGCTAAGCCGCGACAAAGTCGTCGATTCCTTCTGGAACAGCGCCACGATCTTGGGATCATGCGCCAGGGACGGCAGCACGATCTTGATCGCCACCGGTTCGCCGTTGTGGATGTTGCGGCCCCGGTACACCTCGCCCATGCCA
>CAZCFC010000001.1:69190-74125 GCA_964497815.1 uncultured Cypionkella sp. | reverse complement strand
AACCGGGGACGTCAAAGTTCACCACGCAGCGGAAAGAACCCGATCAGGTGCGCATTTTGTCCGGGGTCTTCGATGGCGTCACCACCGGCACTCCGATCCAGCTGATGATCGAGAATACGGATCAGCGGTCCAAGGATTATGGTGACATCGCGCAGGCATTTCGGCCGGGCCATGCGGACATCACTTACCACCAGAAATACGGCGTGCGGGATTATCGCGGCGGCGGGCGGTCATCCGCGCGCGAGACGGCTTCGCGCGTGGCTGCCGGTGGTGTGGCGCGGGCAGTCTTGGCGCGGCTGGCGCCGGGGCTGACGATCAGTGGCTATATGGTGCAGATGGGGCCGCGCGGGATTGATCGGGCGCGGTTCGATGCGGCACAGATCGGCGCGAACCCCTTCTTCTGCCCCGACCCGGTGGCAGCGGTTGAGTGGGCGGCGTATCTGGATGATCTGCGGCTGTCCCACAATTCGGTTGGGGCAGTGATTGAGGTGACAGCGTCCGATGTGCCCGCCGGGTTGGGCGCGCCGCTGTATGGCAAGCTGGATTCTGACCTTGCCGCCGCGATGATGTCGATCAATGCGGTGAAGGGGGTTGAAATTGGCGACGGGTTCGCTGCAGCTTGCCTGACCGGGGTCGAGAATGCGGATGAGATCCGGATGGGTGCCAACGGTCCAGAGTTCCTGACGAACCATGCAGGGGGCATACTGGGCGGGATCAGCTCGGGTCAGCCGGTGGTGGTGCGGGTCGCGGTGAAGCCGACGTCTTCGATCCTGACACCAAGGGCGACGATCAATGCGGCAGGGGCCGAGATCGATCTGATCACGAAGGGACGGCACGACCCGTGTGTGGGCATCAGAGCGGTGCCGGTGGTAGAGGCGATGATGGCCTGCGTTTTGTTGGACCATCTGTTGCTTGACCGGGGTCAGACCGGTGGGGTGCGGGGAGTCATCGGGTAAAGGCCGCAAATCGGATGTCTTGACGCCATACCACCAGGCGTGGCCAGAAATCCGCGCTTGTTGCCGCTTGGGGCACAATGATCCTTGTCCTATCTGCTTTGTTCATCCTGATCGGGTCGTTCAGGATGAACGCGATCGCCTGCCACACCGCAGGTTTCAGAACCTGCAAGGTCGGCTTGCGGTGTTCTTCATTTCCATATGGTCCATATGGGGCAACACACCGAAGTGTTGCCCACTGACAAAGCCGGGGACGGTTTGATGCGCCATATCGCTGATGGTCTTTTGCGCGGCACCACGACACGAATAAACGTCAGGCGAGCAAGCTTGCACGCAGACGCTCTATCGTTGCGGGTGCCCTAAGCGTTGCGTCGCAAATCGGCAACCGTTCAGACCCGAAATCATCACCTTTGACTTGCGTAGAAATCAGAACAACGCGGTTGTTTGGAAATTTTTTGCGAAACTGCACCATTGTGTCAACCGCTTCTGCACAATCTTCAAAATTATCGTGGTTGACGAGCACAAGATCGAACGACGACCAAAGATCATCATTGCCGTTCAAGGCCCGGCTATCGCTCAATGAAGCCGTTTGACCAACACCGATTTGCCGCAGCTGCGACAACAAAAGCATGCGCTCTTCTGGTTCAAAACCGACAAGAATTGCCGAAATATAGCTGGGTTGTCGCATTTCTATCCGTTTTTCTAGTTCTCGCCATAGTTCAGATGCGGGAATAGTCTGTATGCATGGTTTACTGCGTTTACCTAAGAATGGAAAACACACGCTTTGAATGACGGCGGAAAGTTGCTTTACAACCAATGCGCGAGTCATATCACCGCTCCGCAAGTTTCAGGAATTTAATTCCAGCGACCTTCAGCATGTCCAGGATGTCGTCTTGGGCTTCAGAATGCTGACTGGCATCAACATCTGGGCCCGAAACGCCTGTCACCATGCAACAGGACGAGCGCGGTATCAGAACCGTCAGTTCTTCAAGGCGTTTCACCAAAGCCGGGTGGTGCCGGTTTATGGCCATGAAGACGATCGGCGGCATATCCTCTGTCGGAAGGCCCGCCACCCCCAAATGCGGATCAAGGCCGCCCGACATCAACGCAGCCCGCAGGTCTGCTCCGCCCACCAGATCAAAGTCGGGCTGGATCACTGGGCGAAACGGGGCATCGTGATGATGCGCCACGGCAGCAGCCGCTGCTTCGCCCCCCATCATGACATCAAAGCCCATGCAATCAGCGCCCAGCAGGCCCCGCCAACGGCTATTGCAGGGACCAGCCACCAACCTTTTGGCATGACTGACTTTTCATCGTCCTGCAGCGCCATCCGTGCTGTTGTGGTTCGACCGGTCATTGTCTCTTTGCCTTCACTGCGTCTTCTCATCCGTACGGATGAGTCTACAGTCTCGGCGCGCGACGTCTGTCGCGCATGCGGGAGAGCAACAACTCTATTGAGTCACCACTGACATTCTGGGACAGAAACTCATTTAAGAGACAGTTTTCGCCCTTTTGTTTTCCTTCGAACCGCGCCGTGGACGCTGCGCAGGAACGTGGCGGCATCGACCGGCTTTGTATGCACCGCCGCGAACAACTTGCTGTCGTAGCTGGCCTTTTCCGAGTGGGCAGTGACAAGAATGCAGGGCACTGGCGGATTGCACGATGCCGCAGCCTGCGCCAACTGGTTTCCGGTCATGACGGGCATGTCGTGGTCAGTGACAAGCAGTGACCAAAGCCGTGGCTTCTTCCGGAGAAGTGCGTGTGCCTCAGCCGGATCGGACAAGGTTACGGTCACGGCCCCCTTCGATTCCAGAATCTCGGACAGGACATCGGCCACGTCGATGTTGTCGTCGACAACCATGATGCGCAGGCCGGTCAAGTCGATCGCAACACCGTCATCAGAGGTCCCATGCATGATCTGGTTCTGGGTCGAGACGCCCATACGCCAGGCGATGGTCATGGTGGTGCCGACACCATGGGTGCTGTCGATCCATAACGCGCCCCCACATTTGCGCAAAATCGACGCGACGATGGCAAGACCCAAACCAGTGCCGCGGGCACCTTTGGTGGTCACATAGTAGTCAAACAGCCGCGACCGCAGATCGTCGGGAATCCCCGATCCGGTATCGCGGACGCTGAACAGGCGGTAGGGCGCAGAGCGGTCAAAGGCACCCGCATCTGGCGTTCGCGCCGGTGCCAAGGTGTTGTCCGGGTGGATGGTCAGTGTGACCTGGTTCAAACGGTCATCCTGTGCCTCGCAGGCATTCAGCGCCAGATTGACGATGACCTGCAGCAGTTCGGTCCGGTTGGCCTCGACAAACTGAGGGGTCGATGGCAGTTCGCTGTGGATCGAATGGCGCCGGGCCCGTTCAGTGCCCAGAAGATCGACGGCCTCGATGATCATGCTGCGCAAATCCAGCAAAGTGCGTGGGGCATCGGGCCGGCCCAGATCGCCCAGCCCGTTCACCAGATCACGCGCCGCGTCCATCGCACGACTGATGCGCAGCAGCCCCTGCTTGACCTTTCCGCTATCTCCAGAAACGTCCTGCATCAGAGTGATCGTACCCGACACCACTGCCACCAGATTGTTCAGATCATGTGCCACGCCTGATGCAACATGCGCCAAAGTCTCGCGTCGTTGTGCGATCTGCAGGTCCTCGCGCAGTCGCGCGCGTTCGGCCTTGGCACGATTGGAGGCGGACACATCGCGCACCACGCTGACCATCTCACCACCTTGAGTCAGGGTAACGACGACGTCCAGGTCAAGCTCATGGCCATCCAGGTGACGTCCCAGGATCGTTCCTTGCCACCGGCCTTCGACCCTTAGAAGAGGCCAGACCACGTTGCGCAGTTCAGCCACCTGTCCGGCCGGCATCAATTCATCACGCGTAAGGTTTCGGATGTCCTGATCCGCCGGAATGCCGAAAATCTGCCGATGGGCAGGGTTCAGGTACAGAAACCGGCCATCCACTCCAGATATGGAAATCCCTTCGCTGGTGGTTTCGATCGCAGTGTTGCGCAATTCCTCATCGCGCTTGTACGACGTTTTCATCGCTGTGATGTCAGTCTGGACTGAAACGAACCCCTCCAGCCTTGCGGCGTCGTCATAGAGTGGCTGGATGTCTTTCATGATCCAGTACTCCTCACCCGAACGAGACCGGTTCAGCAGTTCGTCACGCACAGGCAATCCCAGGGCCAACTTGCGGCGGATGTCGGCCACGACAGACTGATCCGTACCTTCGAATTGAAGGATATCACCCGGTTTCTGGCCACGCACCTCGTGCAGTTGCCAGCCGCTTCGTTTTTCGAAGGCGGGGTTGACCCAGTCGATCAGACCGCGCGTATCAGTCACCACAACAAAGCTGGAGGTCAGTTCCGCAATGCGGCTAAGACGCCGGATCTCGCGTTCTTGCTTGCGGCGGTCCGTCACGTCGCGGATCAAGAACACATATCCGCTGGCACTGCGTGCTTCGTGGCTTGCGCCTGCAGAAACGGCAAACCAGCGTTCGCCATCCGGGGTTTGCATCGGGTATTCGTGACCGTGACTGCGTCCGGTCTCATCGACCTCACGCATGACCAAACGGGCAACTTCGGCAACATCTGCTGGCAGGACCTCTTCGACCAGTCGCCCAAGGAATTCTTCGGGGGGAAACAGCGGACCCGTGTTAGTTCCGCGATTATGGTCTGTGAACCGCCCCTCGTGGTCGGTGCTTAGCATCAGGTCGGGCAGGGCGGTCAGCGTGGCGCGCAGATGACGGCTTTCGGCCTGCAGGGATTTGGTTGCCGCGCGGACGGCCGCTTCGGCAGCGTGGCGATCCATGAGGGTGCTGATGGTATTGGTGATCGACAAAAGCAGGCGCAATTCTCCGGGCCGCAACTGCCGCCGCGCGCGCGCAGCGTCACAGCCGAGATATCCGGTGATCTGCCCAGCGCGCCGCATGGGCACCGCAAGAAGGGACCGAATTCCCCTCATATTCAAAGC
>CAZCFC010000001.1:43784-69180 GCA_964497815.1 uncultured Cypionkella sp. | reverse complement strand
CATTGACAGCTGATGACCCAGCGGGCAAATCATCGACATCAGCGATCTGGACAGGCAAACCGGCGCCGAAGCTTTCCCGCCAATCAGAAATATGGGAATCTGGCAAAGCCTGAAGCATGTCGATCATCGGATCAATGCCAGGTGCGGCCCATTCGTGGGTGTTGTCCAGCCGATCCGGCGGGCGCAGGCGAAATACATAGGTGCGATCAGATTCGGTCAGTTCCCCCAACACGGCAAGCGCCCGATTGATCGCCGCATCGACGCCATCATGCGGGGCACCAAGCAACTCGTCGGTCAGGTCAAGGATACGGGACTGCCACAACTCTGGCTGCCCGAACGCATTGCCCAGCGTCTCGAATGGTGGATCTGCATCCCTGTCCTGTCGCGGGATTGCCCCGTCGCCTTCGATGATCGCTTTCGACGCGGACGCACGGTGGCTTGCGCCCTTGCGGTTCAGCGCATGGCCCAGCTTTCCGCCGATCTCGGTCAGCAGCGTCATGTCAGTGGATGAATACTGGTCGGCCGCAGCCTTCATGGCGATCAGAACAAGCCTTGGCGCGTGATCAAGAACGACAGGCACAGATACTAACGACCGATACGGTCGCGCCTGACCTGGCAGCTTGCCTTGCAGTGCCGACTGATGGACATCAGACAGTCGGCCCGGTTCCGTCAACTGATCTATAGGAATTTGCCAGCGTGGCAAACCGAACGCAGCATCGTTGGCAGCCAGAGTTTCCATTTCCGCCACATCGCTTTGACGCAGCAGCACCATCAAATCAGCACCAGGAACCTGTTGACAGATGTCCAGAACCAACCGGATGTGCCCGTCCAGCACATCACCATCATGAAGCACATCCCTGATCCGGGCGAGGGTTTCGGTGTAGCGCGCCGTGGTAGCCTGTTCGGCCAACGGGTGCTGGAAGGTGTTCAGTTGGGCAAGAAGGTTGTCAGTTTCCGTCATCTCAAACTCTCTACCCCCAAGAACCCCGGAGTAATGTCCCCCCCGTATCCTTGAATCGAGAGGGACAGACCGGCACCGGCGTCCTTATGGCGCTGCACTCATCCAACAAAGATGGTCGGCACCTTAGCTTAGACTTGACTTAACGTCAGAACAACCCCCGCTTGCGAGCTTCGATTACAGCCTGCGTGCGGTTGCGCGCGCCCAGCTTGCGGCAGATCGACTTGACATCCAACTTGATGATTGTCTCTTCCAGCTCCAGTTCTCTGCCGATCTCCTTGTTCTGCAGCCCCTCGCACAGCAACCCCAACACCCGCATTTCACGCGGCTTCAACCCCGGAACGTCTCCTGCCGCGGTGCCCGCGTGCAGCATGAAATCGGCCGGCAGAAAAATTTCGCCATCCGCAATGAACTGGATCGCATGGCGAAGACTTTTCAACGGAAGCGTTTTCGGGATGTACCCACTTGCCCCGCAATCCATCGCCCGTTCGACGATTTGACGGCTTGCCACGCCCGAAAACAGAACAACAGAGCCTTCATTTGCCACGATCAAGGCGCGCAAGCCATCTAGGCCAGACATTCCTGGCACGTGATAATCAAGAAGCACGACGTCATAGCGACCAAGCTCTGCGATCAGCGCAAGGGCGGCTTCGACCGTCGTCGCCGTGTCGACACGAAGCCGGTCTTCGTCTGCCAAAGCGACGGCCATTGTCTCAAGAACCAAGGAGTGATCGTCGACAAGAAGAATTCTGCGCGCTGGCGGCAAGGAATGATCTACAAGTGACCGCCCCGCGTCAGATCGCACATCGGACGAAATTGTGTTCATTGCGAGTGCTGCCTATCATCGAAAGAGATGCCATGCCATCGGGTGCGCCATCCGACACCATAGGAGATTGGCGTACACATTCAGCCATTGGATTGATAGACTCTCAAAAGAGAGATTTCATCGGTTTTTTTGCGCGACAAAATCCGCTGATGTGAATTGCACCCCATATCACAGCGAATATTCTTCATGGCCAGCGGCAAAGCTTCGCCCTCCGCAGCCCCATCAGACGGGCTTGAAGGGTCATGATCCCTTTGGCCTTTGGTGTCAGCGGCGGGCAGATTTCCTGTGACCTGTTCCAAATTGGGTTGGTGAAACCCAGCCGGGTCAGTGCGCTTGCCGGTCGGGTAGACACCGCAGCCGGGGGAGGCCGCCATCAGGGACGCGGCTAACCGCATGAGCCTGAAGCGCGATCAGGCTTTTGGTATCAGGCAGATCGACCTCCCCACCGCGACAGCGCGTTTGGGGCCGAGGCACGGGCAGATATTGGCCGCGTATGATCGACGGACAAGCGCAGAACATCGCACGCAAACGCTTTTGCTGGGGCGGTACGTGATGGCTGGATCATCACGGGCGGGCCTGTTTGGGTGCATGATGATGACCTGTGGGTCGCATGGCTGAAGCGTTGATCCGGCGGCTGGCAGCAGAAGGGCAGCCATTATTCGGGGCGCGCTTGGGGCATCAGGCGATTGCCAAGGCGCGGGGCGCGTTTGGCACAGGTGGCGGACCGGGCGGTGATTGCCGAAAAAGCCGTGCAGTTCCATGAAGTCAGGCAAGCTGACGGGAAGGAGCGGGGTTTCACACCCCGCACCCCGTGGGATATTTGCGCACAGAGGATGCAAATTTTAACTAAATTCTAGATATCCTTCAGCAGCCGCAGGGCATCGTAGATGGCGGCGTGGGTGTTGCGCGCCTCGACTGCGTCACCGATGCGGAACAGTTGAAAGCCTTTGGGGCCGCCGTTCAGGGTTTGCGGTTGGCCTGCGATCAGGGCGTTGTAATCAACGGCCCCAAGGTTTTGCGATTGGGGTTTCAGGTCGAAGTACAGATCGGCCAGCGGCTGGGTACCATGGTTGACCACGATCTGATCGTAATGGGCGGTCTTGGCCAGCGGCATGTAATCGCTGCCGATGGTAGCTTTGATTTGATTGCCGTCGCGTTCGACCCCGGTCAGGCGGTAAGTGACGGTGAAGGTGACGTCCTTGTCCTGCAGGGCGCGCATGTAGGGGACAAGGTTCATTGCCATCACATCCGGGGCAAAGCTGCGGTCGGGAGTCATGATTTCGACGCGCGCGCCGGCTTCGGTCAGGATCTGGGCAGCCTGCAGGGCGGCGTGGTCGCCTGCATCGTCATACAGAAGCACATTGCTGCCGGGTTTGACGTCGCCGGACAGGATGTCCCACGCCGAAACCGTCAGGTCATTGCCAAAGTTCAGGATATCCTTTTCTGGCATCCCGCCCGTAGCGATGATCACGACATCGGGGGTTTCCGCCAGCACATCAGAGGCTTCGGCCCAGGTGTTGAAGCGGAACTCTACGCCAAGTGCGGCACATTGTGCCATGCGCCAGTCGATGATGCCGATCATCTCGGCCCGGCGTTTGGTCTGAGCGGTCAGGCGGACTTGGCCACCGGGGTGGGCAGCAGCCTCGAACACCGTAACCTTGTGGCCACGTTCCGCGGCGACACGGGCTGCCTCGAGACCGGCGGGGCCCGCACCGACGATCACAACATTGCGCGCAGCAGCGGCGGGCATGATGGTGTGGGGCATGGTTTCTTCGCGGCCCGTCGCCGGGTTATGGATACACAGGGCCATGCCGCCCTGATAGATGCGGTCAAGACAATAGGTGGCACCGACACAGGGGCGGATGTCTTCTTCCCGGCCTTCAATGATTTTGCGCACGATATGCGGATCGGCCATATGGGCGCGGGTCATGCCAACCATATCCAGTTGACCGGTGGCGATGGCGTGGCGGGCAGTGGCCACATCGGGGATACGCGCGGCATGGAAGGTGGGCAAGCCAACCTCGGCCCGCATACGGCCTGCGAAATCAAGGTGGGGGGCGGATTTCATGCCCTGAATCGGGATCACATCGGTCATAGCTGGGTCGGTGTAGATGCGGCCCTTGATGATGTTGAGAAAATCGACATTGCCTGAATCGCGGAACAGTTTGCCAATGGCCACGCCGTCGTCTGCACTGATACCGTCGCCCTCGGCCTCATCTGCGGTGTAGCGCACGCCCAGCAGGAAGTTTTCCCCGACGCGTTTGCGACACGCGGCCAGCACGTCCAGCGCAAAGCGGGCGCGGTTTTCCAAGCTGCCACCATAGGGCGCGTCCAGAGTATTGGTCAGCGGCGACATGAACTGATCCATCAAATGCCCGTAGCATTCGAATTCCACGCCATCCAGACCCGCCGCCTTCATGCGTTCGGCGGCGTCGGCGTAGTCGGTGATGATGCGTTCGATGTCCCAGTCTTCGATCACTTTGGGAAAGGCGCGGTGGCTGGGCTCGCGGGCCTTGCTTGCGGCGACCACTGGCAGCCAGTCGCCCTTGTCCCAGCGGGTGCGGCGGCCAAGGTGGGTCAATTGGATCATAACCGCAGCGCCTGCTTCGTGGCAGTCGTCGGTCAGCTTCTTCATCCAGCCAACGACTTCGTCCTTGTAGGCAAGGATGTTGTTGAACACCGGGGGGCTGTCTTTTGACACCGCAGCCGAACCTGCTGTCATCGTCAATGCAACGCCCGCGCGGGCGCGCTCAAGATGATACAGGCGGTAGCGGTCTTTGGGCATGCCGTCTTCGGGGTAGGCGGGTTCATGGCTTGTCGTCATGATCCGGTTGCGCAGGGTCAGGTGTTTCAGTTGGTAAGGCTGCAAAAGCGGATCGGTGGACATGGACGACTCCCTTGGGTTTTGGCGATGAAACCTGAAATCGACACATGTGTCAAGTTTTTCGATTGCCCGTGCAGACTGGGCTGTTAGGGTCGGATCATGGAACAGGAACAACAGGTGCGCGGATGGCGCGGGTCAGCGGAATTGTGGCTGGACGCGGCCTATGATCTGCTGGTTGAAGGCGGGGTCGAGGCGGTGAAGGTGATGCCTTTGGCTGCGCGTCTGGGTCTGTCGCGCACCAGCTTTTACTGGCATTTTGCAGACCGTGAGGCGTTGCTGTCCGGACTGGTCGCGCGCTGGCAAAGCCAGAACACCACCAATCTGATCGCCCGCACCCTTGCCCCTGCCGGGTCGGTGGCCGAGGCGATGCTGAACGTCACCGATTGCTGGATCACCCCTGCACTGTTCGACAGCAAGCTGGAGTTTGCCATTCGCACCTGGGCCTTGACGGATGCGGCCTTGGCCGAGGTGTTGAAAGGCGTGGATGAGGTGCGGATTCAGGCTTTGACCGCCTTGTTCGAGACGTTTTCGTTTCCGAAACTTGAAGCTCGGATCAGGGCGCAGACCGTCTATCTGACGCAGGTTGGCTACATCGCGATGCGAACCGAAGAAACGCGGGAACTGCGGTTGCAGCGCATCCCGGATTATGTGCTGATCTTCACCGGGCAGGCACCCACGCCGCAAGAATTGGCGGCATTCCGGGCAAGACACGGCGGTTAGGTCAGGCGGGCAAGCAGCGCCAAAAGCTGCGTGCGTTCATCATCCGTCAGCGGTTGCAGGGTGCGGTCTGACACCTGCAATGCAGTGTTGCGGGTGGCGTGGAACAGGGCGGACCCGGCGGGGGTCAATGTAATTGTCAGACGGCGGCGGTCATCCGGGTCGGCTGCGGTTTCCACAAGTCCCTGCCGCGCCAGACGGTCCACCACGCCCTTGACCGTCGCCGCATCCATGGCTGTGGCACGGCCCAGCAGGTTTTGCGATTGCGGGCCAAGCTCATCCAGCCGGGCCAGCACTGCGAATTGTGTCGTGGTGACGTTTGGGATCAGCTCTGAAAACAGCGACAGGTGGCGCTGCGTCACGCGGCGCAGCACATAGCCGATCTGGTTGTCCAGAATATAATCGTTGCGTTGTGCCATCGTCCCTTCGGGATAGCCCGTGCGGTGGTTTCACGCAAGAAAGTTGACAGGGGCAGGGCGGCGCGGCAAACTGATTTGCATACAAACAATTCAGGTCGCCGCATGCCATTTTATGCCCGCCCCATGGAACTGACCGCCGCCTTGACCTGTCGGGCAGGCGGGGCGCGGGTTTTGGCCGGAGGAACTGATCTCTATCCAGCCGCCGGGGTGGTTGGCGATGTGCTGGACATCACCGGTATTGCGGCGCTGCGGGGCATCACGCGGGGTGACGGGTTGCGCATCGGCGGCGCGGTGACCTGGAGCGAAATTGCCGAGGCGGATTTGCCCCGGGCCTGTGCAGCGCTGCAGATGGCGGCACGGGCGGTGGGGGGGCGGCAGGTACAGAACACGGGCACGATTGCCGGCAATTTGTGCAATGCCTCTCCGGCCGCCGACGGTATGCCGCCACTGTTGGTGCTGGGGGCTACGGTCGAACTGGCCTCGGTGCGCGGTGTGCGGCGGCTGTCCTTGGCCGACTTTGTGTTGGCGCCGCGCAAGACCGCGTTGCAGCCGGATGAGATTTTGCTGGCGCTGCATGTGCCAGAGGCCGCGTTGGCGGGACAGTCGGTGTTTCTGAAATTGGGCGCCCGGGCCTATCTGGTGATTTCGATCGCGTCAGTCGCGGTCAGGCTTGTGGTTTCGGACGGTGTGGTGATGCAGGCGGCGGTCGCTGTTGGGGCCTGCTCGGCGGTTGCACAGCGCTTGCCATTGGTCGAAACGGCATTGCGGGGTACGCGCGTGGACCAGCTGCACAAGGCGGTGCGGCCCCAGGATCTGGCGGCCTTGCAGCCGATTGATGATGTGCGGGCGACGGCGGCGTATCGGATCGAGGCTGCGGCAGAACTAGTGGCGCGGGCGGTGCTGGAATGCGCGGGCATGGCATGATCCGGTTTCACCTGAACGGGGTCGAGGTTGCCGCCGATGCCGATCCTGCTGCGCGGTTGTCCGAGGTGCTGCGGGAGGATCTGGGCGCGCGGGGCACCAAGGTTGGCTGCGACGCCGGGGACTGTGGGGCTTGCACGGTGCTGCTGGACGGGCGTTCGGTCTGTGCCTGCCTGATCCCGGCGGGCAGGGTTGCGGGATGCAGCGTCGAGACAGTCGAAGGGTCTGGCGACACCTTGACCCGGCTGCGCGCGGCATTTCTGCGGCACGGAGCGGCACAATGCGGGATCTGCACTCCGGGGATGCTGATGGCGGCGGTCGAGTTGCTGGACCATGAGGCCAGGCCAACCGAACATCAGGTGCAGGTGGCGCTGGGGGGCGTTCTGTGCCGCTGCACCGGCTATCGCAAGATCATTGCGGCGGTCTGCGATGCGTGGCGGGTTGTCGACGTTGCCCCGGCGCGGGGCGCAGTTGGAGAGGCGATTGCACGGCTGGACGGTGCCTCCAAGGTGGCGGGCGATCTGTTTGGGGCCGATGTGGTACCCGATGGGGCGCTGACAGTGAAGGCCGTGCGCTCTCCGTATCCCAATGCTGTGTTCCGGTTCGGGGATCTGGCGGGCTGGGCCGGGGATAGGGCGCGCGTGTTCACTGCGGCTCATATTCCGGGGCGCAATGCCTTTGGCGTCATTCCCGCCTTTGCCGATCAACCCGCGATTGCCGAAGACGTTGCCAGGTTTCGCGGCGAATGTGTGGCTGTTGTGGCATTTGAGCCGGGCATCACCGCCGATCTGACGGGGTTCCCCGTGGAGTGGACCGTGCTGCCCGCTTTGGCGACCCCTGCCGAGGCGGAAGCGGACGGTGCAGTGCGGATTCATCGCGCGCGCGCGCAGAACCGGTTGATCGAAGGGCGCGTGATCAAGGGCGACACGGCGGCGGCTTTGGCGGCTTCGGCGCATGTGGTGTCGGGCACCATGACCACGGCGTTCGTCGAGCACGCCTATATCGAACCTGAAGCCGGAGCTGCGTGGATGGAGGGTGACACCCTGTGCATCCGCGCCTGCACCCAGGCCCCCGTGATGGACCGCGACGATACCGCGCTTGTGCTGGGCCTGCCGCAAGAAAGACTGCGCATTCTGCCATCGGCGGTGGGAGGCGGTTTTGGCTCAAAACTGGATGTGTCACTGCAGCCCCTGATCGGGCTGGTCACGCTGCTGACGGGGCGGCCTTGCCGGATGGTTTACAGCCGGGCGGAAAGCATGGCCTCAACCACCAAGCGCCATCCGGCGGAAATGCAGGGCCGGATTGGCTGCGATGAAAACGGGCTTCTGACGGCGGTCGAGTTTGAGGGGCGCTTCAACACCGGTGCCTATGCCAGCTGGGGACCGACGGTTGCGAACCGGGTGCCTGTGCATGTGACAGGGCCATATTTCACGCCCCATGTCGCGGCGCGGGCGCGGGCGGTGCATACACATGGCCCTGTATCGGGTGCCTTTCGTGGCTTTGGCGTGCCGCAAGCGGCGGCGTGGCAAGAGACTCTGTTTGACAAGCTGGCAGATGCCGTCGGGCTTGACCGGCTGGAGTTCCGCCTGCGCAACGCGTTGCGCGACGGGCAGGCTTCGGCCACGGGGCAGGTGATGTCTGCTGTTGGCATTGCCGCGTGTCTGACCGCGTTGCAGCCACATTGGGCGCGGGCGCTGCGCGATGCGGCGGGGGTGCCGGGGCGCGGGGTTGGGATTGCCTCGTGCTGGTATGGCTGCGGCAACACCGCTCTGCCCAATCCGTCAACGATCCGCATCGGCATCACTCCAGCAGGGCAGTTGGTTCTGCATCAAGGTGCAACAGATATCGGGCAGGGGTCGAACACCGTGATCACCCAGATCGCGGCACAGGCTTTGGGTGTGGCGGTGGGCGATTTCACCTTGATCGGGCCGGATACCGCGCTTTCCCCTGACGCGGGCAAGACATCGGCCTCGCGGCAGACCTTTGTCAGCGGCCGGGCGGCAATGGCGGCGGGGCTTGCGCTGCGGGCGCAACTGGCGCGGCTGGCCAACGGCGATGGCGTCATCGGGTTTGCGCCGGGGGCGGTGACAGTGGGCGGGCGGCGGATTGATCTGCGCGCACTGCCGCTGGATGCGCGCGGCTATGCGCTGTCGGCCGAGCAAAGCTATGATCCGCCGACCCAAGCCCTGGACGCCAACGGCCAAGGCGCGCCTTATGCCGTCTATGGTTATGGCGCGCAGATGGTCGAGATGCAGGTCGATGCACAATTGGGCACCGTCCGCCTGCTGAAGATCACGGCAGCGCATGATGTGGGCCGCGCGATCAACCCGCAGATGGTCGAAGGCCAGATCGAGGGCGGCATCGCCCAAGGCATCGGCATGGCCTTGATGGAGGAATACCTGCCGGGTCGCACCGAAAACCTGCATGATTACCTGATCCCCACCATCGGCGACGTGCCCCCGATTGAAAGCCTGATCATCGAAGTGCCAGACAACGACGGGCCTTACGGCGCAAAGGGCCTGGGTGAACATGTGCTGATCCCCACCGCCCCCGCCATCCTGAACGCCATCCGTCACGCCACCGGGGCCGAGATCACCCGGCTGCCCGCACTGCCACACCGGGTTCTGGCGGCAATGAAGGCGGTGCGGCAATGACAGCTCGGCTCATCCTCTGTGTTCAAATATCCTCAGGGGGTCCGGGGGGTGAAAGCCCCCGGCCTGGCCGCAAAACAAGGGCTTGGCGCTATGACTGACGTCGCAAAGATCCGCTGCGATGCCTGCCCGGTGATGTGCTTTATCGCGCCGGGGCAGACCGGGGCCTGTGACCGTTACGCCAATGACGCAGGCCGGATCGTGCGCACCGATCCGGTGGTGATGCTGTCGCATGCGGTGGCGCAGGGCGCGCGGGTGGTGCCATTTGGGGCGCGGGACTGGGATGGCGACCCGATGCCCGAGGACAGCTTTGTCACCGGGATCGGGTCGGGAACAACATATCCTGATTACAAACCGGCACCGTTCATCGTGTCTTCGACCATCGCGGGTGCGGATATGGTGACGGTGGTGACCGAAGCGATTTTCTCGTATTGCGGCGTAAAGGTAAAAATCGACACCGACCGCCATCTGGGTGCCGAAGGCGCGGTTGTGCGCGTACAGGGTGAGGCCGTGGGGCATGTGACCACCGCTGAATACGGATCACAAATGCTGTCCCTCGGCGGCGTGCATCATCTGACCGGGGGCAGCAAGGCCGAAGGCCGCGAGACTTGTGCGGCAATGCTGTCGCTGTGCAATGGCGCGGCGGTCGAACTGTCGATTGAAGGCGGATCAACCGTTGTCGTGCAGGCCGGGGCAGCACCCATTGTCGATGGTGTGGCGGAACGGCGGATGCGGGTGGGCTGCGGGTCGGCCACGATCGGCATGTTCGCCAGCCAATGGCGGGGGTTGGTGGATGAGGTGGTGGTGGTCGATGATCACATCACTGGCGTCGTATCAGAGCATCAAGCCGGGAAGGTGCTGGGCTGGGAGCCGTCGGGGATCAGGATACTGGGCCACCGATCCACGCCGGGGCGGTATTTCAAGGTGTCGGAACCCGGAATGGGCTGGGGCGGCACACGGCTGACCGATCCGCTGGAGATCCTGGGGCCGTGGAACCCCAAAAAGGGGGCCCGGGCGGGGCTGCGGCTGCTGATGGTGTCCACGACCGGAGAGGAATTTGCCTATTATGTGCTGGATCAGGCTCTGACTCCGCAAAAAACCGAACTGCCCGAGGCGTTGCGGGCCACGGTCAGGATGATCGACGAGAATTGCGAGCCGTCGCTCTGCACCGTGCTGTTCATGGGGGGCGCAGGGGGGTCGTTGCGCGCAGGCGTGACACGGAACCCGGTGCGACTGACGCGGTCGGTGCAGGCGGGGCAGACGGTGCTGACCTCGGGCGGGGCGGCCTGTTACGTTTGGCCGGGGGGCGGGATCACCTTTATGGTGGATGTGACACGGTTGCCGAAGGCGGCGTTCGGGTCTGTGCCGACGCCCGCCTTGGTGGCACCGCTGGAGTTTACGCTGCCGCGCGACGCTTACCTTGCGATGGGCGGCCATGCAGAGGCGATCAGGACGCTGGATCAGGTGATGGCCGAAGGCGGCGAATACCCGGTGGCGGCGCGGCTGGAAGGCTGGCCATGAGCGGCTGTTGGCGTGATCCGATTGCGCGGCTGCGCCGCAGGTTTCTTGAGCGCTTGCGCGCGGTTTGCCTCCGGCGGGGATATTTTTGCACAGGGGATGCATTGTGAGTGTGCAAGTGGGCTGGCTGCCCGGGGGGCGGCTGCATTTGCAGCAGGGACCGATTGATCTGATTTGTCAGGTTTGGGGAGATGAGGCTGCGGCCTATGATCGGGCGGTGGCGCGGTTCACGGGATTGCTGGCCGCGCTGGTGACAGAGTTGCCAGCTTTGCGGGCGGTGGATTGCGCCGTTTCAGGACCTGTGGCGCAAGTGATGGCGGCGGCCGTGGCACCGTTTCAGCCTGCGTTTATCACGCCGATGGCAGCTGTGGCGGGGGCAGTGGCCGAGGCTGTGTTGGCGGGCATGGTCGGGCCCGGAGTGAGGCGCGGGTATGTGAACAACGGTGGCGATATTGCGTTGTATCTGACGCCGGGGACGATGCTGCGCTGTGCGGTGGCGGGAACGGGCGCAGTTGTGGATGTGCGGCATGAAGATCCCGTGCGGGGCATTGCCACAAGCGGGTGGCGGGGACGAAGTTGGTCGTTCGGTATTGCGGATTGTGTCACTGTTCTGGCCAAAACGGCCAGTCAGGCCGATGCCGCCGCCACCATGATCGCCAATGCGGTGAACCTGCCCAGCCATCCCGGGATCGCGCGGCGGCCCGCCAATGATCTGCAAGCGGACAGCGATCTGGGCCAGCGTCTTGTCACTGTTGCGGTGGCGGGGCTGACTGCGGAAGACATCGAAACCGCGCTGGGGCATGGAATGGCTGCGGCGACCGCGTACAAGGCGCGGGGGTTGATAGACTCGGCGGCGCTTTTCCTGCACCCTGAGGTGCGCACCCTTGGGACCATAGCTTTGAAGGAGCCTGCCCTTGCCTGACTTTCCCGTTCGCCGCATCAGCCTGTTGATTGAAGATATTCTGCACGAAGGCGGGCCCGCGCCTGAGCGGCCCTACATTCGGGGCGCGATCATGGCGGTGGTGAAAAACCCGTTCGCGGGGGGCTACATGCCGGATGTGCAGGGCGCGATGGAGGATCTGAAGCCTTTGGGCCTGATGCTGACCGATCGGCTGATTGCGGCGCTGGGCGGGCGCGAGGGCATCGACGCCTATGGCAAGGGCGCGATGGTGGGGGAAGGGGGCGAGTCCGAACATGGGTCGCTTTGGCATGTGCCGGGCGGTTATGCGATGCGCGAACGGCTGGGAGAAAGCCGGGCGATTGTGCCATCAGCGATGAAGGTGGCTGGCATGGGCGGCAGTCTGGACATTCCGCTGGGTCATATCAACGCCGCCTATGTACGCAGCCATTTTGACGCGATCACCGTTACGGTAGCGGATGCGCCGCGCGCCGGGGAAATCGTCTTCGCGCTGGCCATGGCCAAGGGCGGGCGGGTGCACAGCCGGATGGGCGGGCTTGAGGTGCATCAGGTCAAGGGAGAGGACGGGCTGCGCTGATGAAGCTGTGGGGGCTGGGATTTGCGATGGTGCCGGGGGCCGCGTTTGCCTGCGCCCTGCCACCTTCGGTGATCCTGACGCTGCCAACGGGGTTGTATATCGCCGGGGCCGCGATCACGGTTGGCTTGACAGCGCTGCTGGGGGTGGCGTCAGGGCGGCTGCCAAAGTTTGCGCCAAGGCTGGTCTATGAAGGGCAAGGGCGGTTTCCGTTTGCAGTGACGTCTTATCTGGCGTTTCTGGCATTTCTTGGCCTGCTGTTGATCGGGTTTTTCGGGGCGACGGACCCGATGCACAATCTGCTGACTTTGGTGTTCTGGACCGGAGTCTGGATCGCCCTTCCCTTGGCCTCGATGATTTTGGGCAACCTTTGGGCCGGGGTTTCGCCGTGGTTGGCGATGGTGCGGATCACGCGGACATTGCTGGGCTGGCAGGGTACGGTTGGACTGGCGCGGTTCGGGCATTGGCCTGCCGTGGCGGGCCTGTTCGGGTTCAGCTGGTTTCAGATCGTGTCGATGGCGCCGGATGATCCGCGCGTATTGGCGATGGCTGCGGCGACTTACTGGTCGGTGATCTTTGTAGCGGCGGTGGCCGAGGGCGAAGACTGGCTGCAAGAGGGCGAGTTTCTGACGGTATTCTTCGCCATGATCGCACGGATTGCACCCTATTGGCGCGAGCGCGGCGATGGCATGCGGGCCTATGTCGGACTTCCCGGCGCGCAGGTGTTGCGGATGCCGCCGTTGACCACATCGCAAGTGGCGTTTGTCACTTTGGCGCTGGCAAGTTTGACGTTTGATGGGCTGTCAGAGACATTTTTCTGGCTTGGACTGATTGGCGAAAACCCGCTTGAATTTACCGGTCGGTCGGCGGTGCAGGGGGTGAACACGGCAGGGATGCTGGGGGTCTGGGCGACAACCGTTGCGGCGATTCTGGGTGTGCTGGCGCTGGGGCGGCGATTGGGTGGCGGCTTTGCGGTGGGGCCCGTCGTGCTGTCGTTTCTGGCAATTGCGGCGGGGTATCACGCGGCGCATTATCTGGTGACACTGCTGACGGCGGGGCAATACACACTGTCGGCTTTGAATGATCCGCTGTTTCGCGGCGATGCCTTTCTGGGATTGGAGCCATTCTACGTGTCTTACGGCTTTCTCGGCGTTGGCGCGGTGATGATGGCGATTTACGCGGCGCAGTTCGCGGCGGTTCTGGGCGCGCATGTGCTGGCAGTGCTGTTGTCCTTGCGGTTGGCGGGCACGGCGCGGGCGTTGGCGCATCTGCCCTTAACTGCGCTGATGGTCGGATATACGGTGTTGGGGCTGTGGCTTTTGTCTACGGCAAGGGGGGCTTAGGGCGGAAAAACTGTAGACTTTCTAACGTCCTAAAGACAGACTTTACCCCAGAGGCGCATCTGGGCTGCGCACGCAAACAGTGGAGATGAACGATGAAAAGCAAGGGATTGATTGGACTTTCGCCCACGCGGCGTTCGGTTTTGAAAGGTGCGGGCGCAGGTTTGATCAGCGCGGCGGCGTTTCCGGGATACACATGGGCGCAGTCTTCGGCCCCGATCAAGCTTGGCTTTCAACTTCACCGAACCGGGATCGGCGCGGCTTATGGCCATTGGTATGAGCGCACTGCGCAGGCCGCGCTGAAGGTGGTCAATGATGCAGGCGGCATCAACGGCCGCCCGGTTGAGATTGTGTTCGAAGACGATGGCACCGACCCTGCGCGCGGGGCCGAGGTGGTAGACAAACTGGCCAGCCAGCACGGCGCGGACGTGATCTTTGGGCCGCTGTTCAGCCATGTGGTGATCGGGTCGGCCCCGCGTGCGGGAGAGTTGAAAGTGCCGTATCTGGTCTGCTCAGAAGGGTATCACGTGGCCAGCGGCATGCTGAACCGCTGGACGTTGCAGCCAGGGATCACCGATGTGCGTGCACAGGTGTCGTCGATGGCACCGTGGGTGACGCAGAACCTTGGCAAGAAGGTGACGATGGTGTTCCCGGACTATGCGTTCGGCTATGATCACCGCGACTTTTTCACCGAGGCGGTGAAGGCCCAGGGCGGCGAGGTGATTGCGCAGATCGCCATTCCGCCGACGGAAACCACCTTCACCCGCTATCTGCCACAGATCCCGGCGGACACCGAGGTGCTGTATCACGTCATGGTTGGCCCTGCCGTTCTGACCTTTGTCAAAGAGCTGGGCGAGTTCTATGGCACGGGGGCGCGGCCGCAGATTTTCGGGTTCATCGACTCGCTTGAGGCCGTGGATACAGCATCTCCGGGCCTGGAGTTCCTTGAAGGCACCCATTTCTGGGAGGCGCACAACCGCGTGAAGCAGGCCGATGCGTCCGAAGCCGAAGTGGCCTACCGCGCTGCGGTGGGCGTGGATGACAACGGCGCGTCGATCAGCGATGCCGCCGATGTGGCGACCTATTCGCACATGTTCTCGGTCTGGGAGACGCTGCATGTGATCAAGAAGGGGATGGAGGCTGCGGGTTATCAAGGCCCGGCGGATCGGCAAAAGTTTGTCGAAGCGATAGAGGCGATGACCGATTTTGCCGAAGGCGCGGACCATGTGCAGGGCGCGAAGACGTTCAACGGCAAGACCCATCAGGTCTTTGGCCACCAGAACATTTCCAAAGTGGAAGGTGGCAAGCTGATGCGGGTGCATCGCACCGCGATCGAAGACGGCATGTACGCGGACGCGGTGGATTACTCCACCATGTCGTTCTGAAAGAGCGGGCGGGGGTTTCGGCCCCTGCCCATTTCGCATGGCATTTGGACCATTTTTACTGCTGGCCCTGCTGGAGGGAACAGTCACGGCGGCGGTGCTGGCGTTGACAGCCGTTGGCCTATCGCTGGTGTTTGGCGTCATGCGCGTGGTGAACGTCGCACATGGCGAATTTTTCATGCTGGGTGCGGTTCTGGCGTGGTTCGTGACGCAGAACGTCGGTGGACCGCCTGCGGTGGGGTTCATCGCGGCACTGGTTATTGCGCCTTTGGTGGTGGCATCGGTCGCCGCATTGGCGGATTGGGCGGTGCTGAAACGGCTGCATTATGATCCCGAGGCAACCATCGTGGCGACCATCGGTTTGTTGTACATCCTGCAACAAACCGCGCTGACGCTGTATGGCCCCGAAGCGCGTCCGGTGCAGGCGCCGTTCACGTGGCGGATCCAGACGCCATGGTTTGGCTATTCGGGATACAAGCTGTTTGTCGTGGCGGCGGCGGCGGTGATCTTGGCGGGCATCTGGGCACTTATGACCCACAGCCGCGCCGGGCTGATCATGCGGGCGACGCAGGTGGACCGGCAGACGGCGCGGGCCTTTGGCATCAATGTGGACCGGGTTTATGCCGGGGTTTTCGCGCTGGGGGCCGCCTTGGCGGCGGTGGCGGCGGTGTTGGTGGTGCCGATCCAACAGGCGCATTACCTGATGGGCGGCGATCCCTTGTTGCTGTCGTTTATCGTGGTGATCATCGGCGGGCTTGGGTCTTTGCGCGGCACTTTGGTGGCAGCGTTGGTGATCGGGCTGGGGGATGGGGTCATTTCGATGTTCTTTTCCCCGACGCTGGCCAAAATCATCGCGACGCTTCTGGTGGCGCTGGTGCTGGTGTTTCGCCCGCAAGGCCTGTTCGGGGCGAAAGCATGAGCGTTTCGGGCAAGGTCTGGGCGCTGCATCTGGCGGTTCTGGCGGCACTTCTGGTGGCGCAGTTCACTTTGCCACCCTATCACGCCAACAATCTGGCGCGGATCATGGTGCTGGCCGTCTTTGCCATGGGATACAATATTTCCTTTGGATACACAGGCTTGCTGTCGCTGGGTCATGCCCTTTTCTTCGCGGCTGGCATGTACGGCGCGGGCCTGGCGGTTTGGCAAGTGGAGTGGACGCTGTTCCCGGCGCTGGCGATGGGGTTGGTGGCGGGTGGCGTGGCTGCCGGGGCGGTGGGGCTGTTGGCGCTGCGCACTGCGGGCGTCAGTTTCATGATCGTGACACTGATGTTCGCGCAGGCGGGCTATCTGATCATCCTGTATTTCGGCAGTTACACCGGCGGCGATGAGGGCTTTGTGGTCGAGTCCATCGGCAGGCAGGCGTTTGGCCATGACCTTGCACATGACGGACCCCGGGCGGTGGCTGCATTTGCGCTGTTCGCGGCGGCGCTGCTGGCCAAGCTGTGGCTGGTGCGGTCGCCCTTTGGCCGGGTGATGGTGGCCATGCGCGAAAACGAGGAACGCAGCCGCATGCTGGGCTATGATCCGTTCCGCGTGAAGCTGATCGTGATGGTGATCTCGGGCATCTATGCCGGGGCAGCGGGAGCAGCCTATGGGGTGCTGTTCGGCTATGTCGGGGCCAATTTCGCGGGGGTACAATATTCGATCCTGCCAATGCTGTATGTGCTGCTGGGCGGTGCCGGGACGGTGCTGGGGCCGCTGCTTGGGGCGGCGGCGATGTTCTATCTGATTGATTTTGCGTCCAGTATCACCTCGGCGCATTTGCTGGTGGTGGGGGTTGCCCTGGTGCTGCTGGTGCTGTTCGCGCCGCGCGGCTTGCTGGGTGTCATAAGGGAAAGGTGGCTGCGATGGCTGCCGTGATCTTGCAGGCTACAGGGCTGCGCCGCGCCTTTGGTGGATTGCGCGCCGTCGATGGCGTCGATTTTGATCTGCGACAGGGCGAAATTCAGGCACTGATCGGCCCGAACGGCGCGGGAAAGACCACGTTTGTCAGCCTGTTGTCGGGGCGAATATCCCCGGATGCCGGGGCAATCACCCTGAGCGGGCGCGACATTACCGCGCTGCCTGCCCATGCGCGGGTGCGGTTGGGCGTGGCCTATACGTTCCAGATCACCTCGATCTACCCACGGCTTTCCGCGTTCGACAACGTGGCGCTGGCGGTGCAATCGCGCGGGGCACGGGATTTGAAATCGGCGGTGGCTGAGGTGCTGGACCGGGTCGGTTTGGCAGAGCGTCAGACGCAAGAGGCGGGAACGCTGTCTTATGGCCATCAGCGGCTGCTGGAGGTTGCGATGGGGCTTGCCCTTGCCCCGCGCGTGCTGATCCTGGACGAACCGACACAGGGGTTGGCCGCCGGAGAGATAGACAATTTCATCGCGCTGATCCGGTCTTTGGCGCCACAAACCAGCGTGCTGTTGATCGAGCATAATATGGAGGTTGTGATGGATCTTGCCCATCGCATCACCGTGCTGAACAATGGGCAGGTGCTGGCGCGCGGGACTCCGGCGGAAATCCGGGCCAATGCGGCAGTGCAAGCCGCCTACCTGGGGGCCGATGATGCTGCGGCTTGACGGGGTGACGGCGGGTTATGGCGCGGTGACTGTGCTGCGCGGGATGTCGTTTCAGGCGACTGCGGGCGAAGTCACCTGCGTGATGGGGCGCAATGGGGTTGGAAAATCGACACTGCTAAAGTGCATCATGGGCTTGGTTCCGGCCACATCGGGTGTGGTGGCGCTGGACGGTCTGCCGGTGCAGAACCTGCCCGCACACGAGGTGCCGCGCCTGGGTATCGCCTATGTGCCGCAAGGACGGCGCCTGTTCGGGCCGCTGACGGTGGCCGAGAATATCGAGATCGGGCTGATGACGCGACACAAGGGGGTGGCGGTGCGCGACCGGGTGTTGGACCTGTTTCCGCGTCTGCGTGAGCGGTTGGGGCAGGTTTCATCTACCCTGTCGGGGGGTGAACAGCAGATGCTGGCGATTGCCCGCGCGCTGTGTCTTGAGCCAAAGGTGCTGCTGCTGGACGAGCCGACCGAGGGTTTGCAGCCGTCCATGATCGCGCTGATCCGTGATGTGGTGGTGGGGCTGCGTGCGACGGGTGTGGCGACGGTGCTGGTGGAACAACGGGTGACGGCGGTGCTCGGCATGGCCGACCGGGTGGCGTTTGTTGATCATGGTCAGGTGGCCGAGGTGTTGCCCTGTGCAGGACTGCGGGCGGATGCGCCGCAGTTTGCGCGCTATGTGGGGGTGTGAATGGCAGGATTGGTGGCGGGTGTGGATGTGGGCGGCACGTTCACCGATCTGATGATTCTTGATCCGGCCACAGGGGATGTGCGGCTGGCCAAAGTGCCGACAACGCTGCCCAATCAGGCGGGTGGCGTGCTGGCGGCCTTTGATGCGGCGGGGGCGGATCTGGCCGACGTTGATCTGATTGTGCATGGCACCACCACAACGACGAATGCGGTGCTGGAACGGGCCTTGTGCAAAACCGGGCTGATCACCACCGCAGGTTTCCGCGATGTGCTGGAACTGGGGCGCCGGACCCGGCCCAATGCCTATGGCATGACAGGGCGATTTGTGCCTGTGATCCCGCGCGATCTTCGGCTGGAGGTGCCCGAGCGGATGGATGCTTTGGGCCGAATAGTGACTGTTCTTGACGAGGACGCGCTGCGGGTGGCGGTGCAGGCGCTGGCCAAGGCGGGCTGTGAAAGTCTGGTCATCCACTTTCTGCACGCCTATGCCAACCCCGCCCATGAACTGCGGGCGGCCCAGATTGCGCGGGAAATCTGGCCAACACCCTATATCACCATGGGCCACGCCTTGCTGTCCGAAAGCCGCGAGTTCGAACGGGGGGTGACGGCGGCGGTAAATGCCTCGGTGCAGCCGTTGCTGGAGCGGTATGTCGCGCGGCTGGCAGGGGAATTGCGCGACCGGGGCTATGCGCGCGACCTGCTGGTGATGAATGGCAACGGCGGCATGGTGGCGGCGCAGAATGTTTCACGTGAAGCCGTGAAGACCGTGATGTCGGGCCCGGCAAGCGGCGTGATGGCGGCTGTGGCGACGGGGCGGCGGGCCGGAATGGCGAACCTGTTAACCTATGACATGGGCGGCACCTCGACCGATGTGGCGATGATCAAAGGCGGCAAAGCGCCGGTTTCGAATGAAATCGAGGTCGAGTATGCGATGCCGATCCACGTGCCGATGGTCGATGTGCGAACCGTTGGGGCAGGCGGCGGGTCGATCGCGCGGGTCGATGCCGGGGGCATGCTGCGCGTGGGGCCGGAAAGTGCGGGATCAACACCGGGGCCAATCTGCTATGGGCGCGGCGGCTTGCGGGTGACCATTTCCGACGCCAATCTGCTGTTGGGGCGGCTGCCTGCCGCGCGGTTCGGACAGGCGGCGGATGCGGCGCGTGTGGCTATGGCCGAACAGATCGGCACGCCGTTGGGCCTTTCGGTGGAACAGGCGGCCGAAGCGGTGGTGCGGATTGCCAATACCCATATGGCGGGGGCGATCCGCATGGTGTCGATTTCCATGGGCGCCGATCCGCGCGATTTCGCGCTGTTCGCCTTTGGCGGTGCCGGGCCGTTGCATGCGGTGGCTTTGGCGCGCGAATTGGCCATTCCGCGTGTGTTGATCCCTGCGCGTCCGGGCATCACCAATGCGCTGGGTTGCGTGGTGGCCGACCTGCGGCACGACTTTGTGCGCACCCTGAACCGTCCGCTGGACGGGGTGGATATGGCCGCAGTGCATGACATTCTGGCAGCGCAGGAAGCCGAGGGTCGGCGCCTGATCGCCGCCGAGAAAATTGCGCTGATTGGGACAGAGGCCGAGTTTTCCGCCGATATGCAGTTCGTCGGCCAAACCCATCTGCTGCGCGTGCCATTGCCCCATGCCACGCCCAGCCGCGCCGAGATGCAGGCGCTGTTCGAGACCGCTTATCACGCGCGGTTCCGGGTGGATCTGCCCAACATCCGTGCCAATCTGGTGAACCTGAACTGTTCTGTCACCGGACGGCGGCCCGAGCTTGATCTGAGCCGCCTGATAGATCCTGCAGGCCGTTCAGAGACTGTTTCGGCCAAGGACATGCGTCGGGTATGGTTTGGCGAATGGATGGATGTACCGGTCTATTGGCGCGACCATCTGCCGCTTGATCTGCATCTGACTGGTCCTGCGATCATCGAACAAATGGACACCACAACACTGGTAGAACCCGGTTGTGTGGTGACGTCGGACACAGACGGCAATCTGATCATCGAGGTGGGCCATGCTTGATCCAATCACCTTGGCCGTCATTCAGGCCGGTTTGCAGCAGGTCTGCGACGAAATGGACCTGACCTTTTCCCGCGCCGCCTTCAGCCCGGTGATCGCCGAGGCGGATGACCGTTCGGACGGCATCTATTCCGCCGAGGATGGGTCGCTGATCGCCCAGGGGTCCAAGGGCCTGCCGGTGTTCGTTGGGGTGATGCAGTTTTCCACCCGCACCATCATCGCGCGCATTGCCAACGGCGAGACGGCCGCCCCAGAGCCGGGCGATATCTACATCGTCAACGATCCCTACCTTGGCGGCACTCATCTGATGGACGTGCGCTTTGCGATGCCGTTCTGGCGCGATGGCAAGATTGTCTGCTGGCTGTCGAACACCGGGCATTGGCCAGATACCGGCGGCGCTGTGCCGGGCGGGTTTTCGGCCAGCGCAATTTCGGCAGAACAAGAGGGGCTGCGATTGCCCCCGGTAAAGCTGTTCAAGCGCGGGGAAATGGACCGTGAAATCTGGCAGATCATTTGCAGCAATATCAGGGTGTCAGAGCAGCGGATCGGTGATGTCAAGGCGCAGGCCGGGGCGTTGCTGGTTGGCGCAGAGCGGCTGGCAGGGCTGATGGACCGCTATGGCGACGCGGTGGTGTTTGCGGCAATTGCGGAAATGCGCGGGCTGGCGGCGCGGCAGATGCGGGCGATGATCGGGCTGATTGCCGAAGGATCCTATGCGGCACGCGCCTATGTCGACAGCGACGGCGTCGTCAACGAACCGTTGGTGATCGCCCTGAACGTCACGCGGGCGGGCGGGGACTTGACGTTTGATTTTGCAGGGTCGTCCTTGCCCTGCATGGGGCCGATGAACTCGGTTCGCGCGACAACACTATCGTCGGTTTATCTGGCGATGCGGCATATTTTTCCCGATGTACCGATCTCGGCGGGTGCGTTCGAACCGCTGCATGTGGTTGGAATTGAAGGCACATTTCTGGATGCGCACTATCCGCGCCCGGTGTCTGGTTGTGCCGCCGAAGTCAGCCAGCGCATTGCCGAGGCGGTATTTGCCGCGCTGGTGCAGGCCATGCCAGACCGGGTGACAGCGGCCCCGGCGGGAACGTCGGGCAACTTTGGGCTGGGCGGGCATGACCCCGAAAAGGGCCGGGACTTCGTGATGTATCAGATCTCGGGTGGCGGCTATGGCGGCAATATCGACCATGACGGGCTGTCGAACGGCTGCTCGACCATCGGCATATCAAAGGCCCCACCGGTAGAGATCATGGAACAGAACTTCCCGGTGCTGTATCGCCGCTATGCCCTTCACGAAGGCTCTGGCGGGGCAGGTCAACATCGCGGCGGCTTTGGGTTGGACTACGAGATTGAATTGCTGCGCGGCAATGCGCGGGCATCCTTTGTGATGGATCACGGGCGCACCGGGCCATTGGGTGCCGCGGGCGGCAAGGATGGCGCCGTGAACAGGGTCGAGGTGACACGGGCAGGGGTGGTGATGATCCCCGAGCATCTTTCAAAGGCGCAGGACATCGCTCTGCAACCCGGCGACCGGGTGCGGGTGCGCACGCCCGGGGGTGGCGGCTATGGAGAGCCCAGTCTGCGCGATCCGGCTCAGGTTGCCGAAGATGTGCGGCTGGGGCGGTATACGGCCGCGCAATCCAAGGCTCTGTTTGGCCAATAGGGCCTGTTCAGGCGGATTTGTGGTACTTCCAGCCGATACGGTCAAAAACCGGCGCATAGCACTGGGCAAAAGCGCGTATGGCCGGGCCATCGACCCTGTCACTGCAATCCCAGGCCTTGTTGGCAAGGCCAAGGATGCGTGGGGCAAGCATTGCGTCAAGCTGAGCGTCGTCGGTGGTGAATTCCGACCAGAAACAACCCTCTACCCCGATGATGCGATGCGCGACATCTTCGGCACCGATCGGCACCGGATGCCAGTTCACCGTATCTTCCAGCGCGATAAAACCCGCCCAAGCCGCGCCCCAATCATCAGGGTCACTGCTGTGAGCCATATCTAAATAGGTGTTCTGGGCGGGGCACATCACCACATCATGCCCCCTGCGTGCGGCCTCGATCCCCGGACCCTGACCTGTCCATGAAAACAGGATCGCATTGTGGCCGATGCCACCATTCGCGCCTTTGGCCGCCTCTTCCCACGCGGCGGGCCGGATGCCATGAGCGGACAGGTGCCCGGCCAATCTGGACATCATCCAGCCCTGAACATCATCACGATCCTTCAGGCCTTCGGCGGTTTTCAGGTTGCTGACGGCGGGTGATCCCTCCCAGGCCCCGGGGGGCAACTCGTCACACCCCAGATGCAGGATACCGATGGGAAACAGCGAGGCAACTTCAAGTGAAAGCGGCTCTAACAACGCCCAAGTTGCAGGAAGCGCCGGGTTGATGATGTTATCGGCATAGCCCTGAATGCTGATCTCTGCACCATTGTCGCCGCGATCACGCAGCCCCGGATGGGCCTTGTTCAAGGCAAAGGCATGGGCGGGCACCTCAATTTCCGGCAGGACCTGAATGTGCAGCGTTGCGGCGTGGTCGAGTACGGTTTTCACATCAGCGCGGGAATAGCTGCCGCCTGCGCGGATGCCACCACCGAATACCCCCGGAACCAGTTCACCCTCACCCCGAAATGCGGTTTTTTCTGCCAGGTCGGGGGCAGTTTCCACCTGCAGGCGGAAGGATTCATCGTCGGCAAAGTGCCAGTGAAAGCGGTTCAGCTTCAGCAGTGCCATCAGGTCCAGCAGGCGCAGGATGGTGGGAACACCATAGAAATGTCGCGCGCAATCAAGGTGTTGCCCACGCCAGCCAAAGCGTGGGGTGTCAATCAAGGTGCCACAGGGCAACGCGCCGTGCGTTTCACGAAGGGTCAGCAACGTGATAGCGGCATTGTAGAACCCATGGTCAGTGGCCGCGGCAATTTCGATACTGTCCGGACATATGGTCAGCCGGTAAGATTCGGCGGGCAGGTCGGTTGCCTGCGTGATCGTGGGGACCAGACCGGCTCCTATCAAGGGTGCCAGATTCAGACGCGCCGCCAATGGGTTAAGTGCCGCGAAGGCAGGATGATCGGTTTGCAGCCTTCCCAGCTGCAACCAGCCGGACTTGGGCTGCCAGTCGGAAGGCTGCGGCACAAGCCGCAACATCTGCGGCGGCAGGGCCGGGGGCGTCTGCACGGCGTCACCGATGACTCCCGCAGGCAGCGGCGGCAGCGGCACGGCTTTGCCCCCAACCCGCAGATAAGGACCAAGCGGCAACCACGCGCGGTTGCGGGGGACAAATTCAGCCTCGGCATGGGTCAGGATCAGTTGGGCGGTGCCATGTGCGGCAATGTCAGGCAGCGCCACCTCGGCATAACCTGCGACCGATTTGACCAAGGTACCACCGGAAACGACCCGCACCCCGGCCATCAGGGAAAAGCAGAAGATTGGTGCCAAAAGTGCGGTGTCAGAGCCTATTTCGACGTGAATCTCAGGCCCGACAATACGGGCGTCAAAGCTTTGGGTCACGGGTTCGGGTCCAATCTCAATTCAGCGATGAAGTCGTAGATGTCAGACCGATAAAGGCCCCGGGTGAATTCGATCGGACGGCCAGAAGGCAGATAGCCGGTGCGGTCGATCCGCAGCACGGCGGCACCTTCGGTCAAGTTCAACAGCCGCGCCTCTTGGCTGGGCAGATTGACCGCCGTGATGCGTTGTACCGCGCGCGACGGGGCGCAACCCTTGGCCCGCAGTACGTCGTAGAGCGAAGTTTCGACGACATTCGGATCAGGCAGAATGTCTTGCGGCAGCGACGACCACTCGACCGCCATCGCAATCCCATCCGCCGAGCGCAGGCGTTCAATCCGCGCAACGCGATCGGCAGCCGACAAGCCCAGCGCGATCTGCTCATCCGGGATTGGCGGAAACAGACCGCGATTCATGATGCGGCTGGTCGGCGTCTTGCCACGCTGACGCATGTATTCGGTAAAGGACACCAGCGTGGACAGGTAATGTTCCAGTTTGGCACGCGGGGCGCGCACGAAAGTTCCGGCACCACGACGTTGCTCCAGCACGCCATCGTCAACAAGTTGCGCGACAGCCTTGCGCACAGTCACGCGACTGACCTGCGCAATTTCCGCCAGCTCCCGTTCCGGCGGCAACTGGGTTTCGGGCTGCAGATCGCCCGTGCTGATGGCGGCCGAGATATAGCGGTAAAGCTGTTCATAGCGCGGGCCACGGCCGGTACGAAACCACATATCGGGGTGGAACAGTGCAGCGTGGTCGTCCATGGCGTCCTCTTTATTGGTATTATTGTTATAAGACCATCTTTGCGCCTCCTGCGCAATTGGCCTGCCTTTCTGATGAAAAACAAGAGGTTTTTCGGTGGCATACACGATTTTTGCTGAATTGGTATTATCTAGGTAGCCAAATATGAATCGTTTGGTATTGTCACGGAACAAGGAGATTCGGCCCCCGACCGGGAGAAGCTGAACCCGGTCCGG
The DNA here is from genome assembly GCA_964497815.1 of uncultured Cypionkella sp. Classification (GTDB taxonomy): domain Bacteria; phylum Pseudomonadota; class Alphaproteobacteria; order Rhodobacterales; family Rhodobacteraceae; genus Cypionkella. Next base: position 44,317 of record CAZCFC010000001.1, on the reverse strand, counting down.
GGAGAATTCTGAATGACGGAAGCGACCGCATCCACACCGATGCCAAACGTCAAAGCGCGGCGGCGGGGATTGTCCGAAAGCTGGTTTGCATGGGCACTGATTGCGCCCGCGCTGCTGTTCATCGCGGTGATCGTGGCCTGGCCCTTGCTGGAAACCATCCGGCTATCGTTCACCGATGCAGACATGGGCGGCGAAAACTGGGTGGCGTTTGCCAATTATGAAAAGCTGCTGTCCGGGGCGAAATTCTTTGAAATCGTCGGGCGCACATTTTTCTGGATGGTGCTTTCGGTCAGCTTGAAGCTGATCGTTGGGCTGATCGGTGCGACCTTGCTGAATGCCGCCGTGCCGGGGCGGGCGATGTTTCGCATGATGATCATGCCGCCATGGGTGATCCCGGTGGCAATTGGCTGCATCGGCTGGCTGTGGTTGTACAACGGGCAATTCGGCTTTTTGTCGGGCATGGCGCAAAGGTTTGGGCTTTTGGACGGGCCGTTTGAATTTCTCGCCTACAAGAATTCGGCCTTTTACGCGGC
>CAZCFC010000001.1:0-43774 GCA_964497815.1 uncultured Cypionkella sp. | reverse complement strand
CAATTGTGACTGATGTCTGGGTGGGCACGCCCATGGTCAGCCTGTTCTTTCTGGCCGCCATGCAGGGCGTGAACCGCGACCTTTATGAAGCAGCGTGGGTTGATGGTGCCGGGCGCTGGTATCGGTTCCGCCGCATCACCATTCCGCAGATCATGCCGGTGATCGTGTCAATGGCGCTGCTGTCCGCGATCTGGACGTTCAACAGTTTTGAAATCATCTGGATTTTCACCCAGGGCGGGCCGCGTGGGGGCACCACCACGATGATCATCGACACCTACAAGACCGCGATCGGGAACTTCAAATTCGGGGAAGGCTCGGCGCGGGCGGTGATGATCGTGCTGATTTTGGGTGTGTTCAGCCTTGCGTATCTGAAGATCCTTGACCGGGTGAACAAGCATTATGGGGTGAAGTAAGATGCTGATGGACCGCTACACCCTGCTGCAGAAGATCGGGATTTATGCAGCCATCGCGGTGTTCATGGCCTTTATCCTGCTGCCCTTTGTCGAAATGTTCCGCACCAGCCTCTCCCCGATGAGCCATCTGTTCCATGCCCCCTATGAAATCTGGAGCGACAGTTTCAGCTTCGACGCCTACTTTGCCATGTGGGAAAAGGTGCCGCTGCTGGGTCGCTATATCTGGAACTCTATTTTCATCGCCAGCGCAGTAACCGTGATCACGATGATCTTTGTGATCCCCGCCGCCTATGCCTATGCGCGGTTGGATTTTCCGTTCAAGAACCTGTCCTTGGGGATTTTCCTGTCGGTCAACATGTTCACCGGCGCGGTGTTGCTGATCCCGCTTTATCGGGTGATGAACACCCTGGGGCTGCTGAACACCTACTGGTCGATGATTGTGCCCGGTGTGGCATTTCTGATCCCGACAGGCATCTGGCTGCTGCGGTCGTATCTGGAAAAGATCCCGCGTGAGCTGGAGGAAGCCGCCTTTATGGATGGGGCCAGCCGTCTTTACACTTTGCGCCGCGTCGTGCTGCCCTTGGCGGTGCCGGGGATGGTGGTGGTGGGCGTGTCGGTGTTCATCGGGGCCTATGCCCAGCAATACCTGTTCGCGATCACCTTCAATCAGGTGGCGGAACTACAGCCTTTGCCGGCCGGATTGAACCAGTTCATCGGCTACCAGACCGTAGAGTGGAACCAGATGATGGCTGCGGCACTGACGGGGATTTTACCGGTCATGCTGGTGTTCCTGTTCCTGCAAAAATACCTCGTTGCGGGCCTGACGGCCGGCGCGATCAAAGAGTGACCCAAAAAAAACGATCAACAGAGGAGACGACCCATGCACTACACCAAAACCCTGATGGTTGCTGCCGCCCTGATGGGCAGTTCAGCCCTGACGGCATCGGCGCAGGATGTGAACCTTTCGTTCATCATGTGCGGCGATGAGCGGCCGGCCGACAAGGCCGCGATCGAGAAGTTTCAGGTTGATAACCCCGGCGTCAAAGTGACGATGGAAATTGTGCCGTGGGGCACCTGTCAGGACAAATCCATGACGCTGGCCGCGGCTGGCACGCCGGTATCGGTGGCCTATATGGGGTCGCGTACCTTGAAGAAACTGGCGGCAGAAGGGCTGATCGTTCCGGCTGAAATTCCGGCCGAAATGATCGACAGCTATCAGCCCGGCGTTCTGAAAACCGTGTCGTATGACAATAAGTACTGGGGCTATCCCCATGCGTTTTCCACCAAGGCGCTGTACATCAACTGTGATCTGGTGACGGCGGCGGGCATGGAATGCAAGGCTCCGGCCGATTGGACCGAGATGATCGCAATGGCCAAGGCGATCAAGGAAAAGCACAATGTCGCGGGTATCGGCATTGCGGGCAAAGACTTTGACAACACCATGCACATGTTCCTGGACTTTCTGTATTCCAACGGCGGCACGGTGCAAGACCCGGTGACCGGCGCGCCGACGCTGGACAGCCAGCAGACCCGCGAAACCCTGCAGATGTACGCCGATATCCTGCCCTACGGGATCGAAGGGGCAACCGCCTGGGAGCGCGATCAGATGAAGGATCTGTTCAACGACGCCAAGCTGGGCATGTATGTCAACGGTCCGTGGGGCAAGGGCCAGCATGCCGAAAAGGTGCCGAACCAGATCATCGCTCCGGTTCCGCATGGGCCTTCGGGCGTTTCAGGTACCATTCTGATCACCGACTCGATTGCGGTGTTCAAGCAGGCTGACCCTGCGGTGCAAGCGGCGGCGCAGAAACTGGCGCAGGTGCTGACCTCGGGCGAGGCGCAGTATGATCTGGACAAGTCCTGGGGCCTGACCCCGATCCTGCAATACGAAAAGCTGGGTGTCGATGCACCTTACTATGTGGGTGATGCCGACTGGCAGATCTTTGTGAATGGCATCTCGACCGGCGGACCCGAGCCGCTGGTGACGGATTTCAAATCGCTGCAGGGCGTGTTCACGAACATGATCCAGGGCGTGATGCTGGGCGAAGGCGGCACGGTGGACGAATTGGTCACCCAAGCCGGCGTCGAATTGGCCGAAGTCAAGTGATCTGACAGTGGGGGGCTGTTGTGGCCCCCCACCCCTTCCCCGACGCCCCCCCTTTTTTGAGGACGCCATGGCCACGCTGACCCTGCAAGACATCTCCAAATCCTTTGGCACAGCGCATGTGCTGCACGGGATCAATCTGGCCATTCGCGACAAGGAATTCGTGGTGTTCGTCGGCCCCTCGGGCTGTGGCAAATCCACCCTGCTGCGTATCGTCGCCGGGCTGGAAGAAGCCAGCGCGGGACAGATCGTGATTGGCGGCGTGGACGTGTCGGCGCAGGCCCCGGTGGATCGGGGGATTTCGATGGTATTTCAAAGCTATGCTCTTTATCCGCACCTGACGGTTTTCGAAAACATCGCCTTCCCGCTGCGGGTGCAAAAGCTGCCAGAGGCCGAAGTGAAATCCAAGGTGGCGAAGGCGGCCGATATTCTGAAGCTGACCGACAAACTGCACCTGAAACCGGGACAGCTTTCGGGCGGACAGCGGCAACGGGTGGCGATCGGGCGCAGCATTGTGCGCAATCCCAAGATTTTCCTGTTCGATGAGCCGCTCTCGAACCTTGATGCGGCGCTGCGCGGCGATATGCGGGTCGAGTTGAGCCAACTGCACCGCGATCTGTCGGCCACAATGATCTATGTGACCCATGATCAGATCGAAGCGATGACGATGGCGCACCGGATCGTGGTGCTGAATGCGGGCCGGATCGAGCAGTTTGGCACTCCGATGGAACTGTACCACCACCCAGCCACCCGCTTTGTGGCCACGTTCATTGGCCAGCCCAACATGAACCTTGTGCCCGCTTCGGTCATCGCCATCGGCGCCGACGGTGTGACGGCAGAGCTTCCCGGCGGCCATAGAATGACCCTGCCCGTCGATGGCCGAGCCGCAGTTGGCGACAAGGTCGAGATCGGGATGCGCCCCGAGAACATCACTCTGGGTGCCGGCCTGCAGATGAAAGTGCGTGTGTTGGAACGGTTGGGCGGGGTGTCGATCACCTATGGCGAATTGCCCAACGGCCAGCGCTTTTGCGCCGCCTTGCCCGGCGATACCCAAATCTCCGAAGGGGAAACCATCGGCGTCACCGTGAACCCCGCCGATTGCCATGTCTTTGATGCCGCCGGTTTGGTGATGCGCCGCCGTATGGCACCTGTCCCAGCCACAGCCCTTGTTGCCTGAAGGAGCCTGAAATGCGCGTTGTAACTGCCGGAATCGGTCTGCGGGCCGGTCATGTCTTGACGTCTCTGAAGGCCGAGATGCCAGAGGTGGAAATTGTGGGTTTCTACGATCCGCAGCCAACACATCTTGACATGATAGGACTGGACACCCCCCGCTATGACAGCATCGAGGCGATGCTAAGTCAGGCAAGACCAGACCTGTATTGCGTATTCTCGCCCAACGTCTTTCACCTTGAACAGATCAAACTGGGGCTTGAGGCTGGCGTGCAGGTGTTCACCGAAAAGCCGGTGGTCATGTCGATCGACGAAACGCTGGAACTGGCGCGACTGCTGTCGCAAAACGGCGGCGTGAATCGGGCGATGGTGGGCCTTGTCCTGCGCTATTCGCAACACATGGTCGATCTGCGTGCGGCACTGGCGGCGGGGCAGTTGGGCCGCGTCGTGTCCCTTGAGGCGAACGAACACATCGGCCCCTATCACGGGGCATTCTTCATGCGCGACTGGCGGCGGCGGACCGACCTGGCGGGTGGCTTCATGCTTGAGAAATGCTGCCACGATATCGACATTTACAACATGGTCACGGGCTCGCGGCCCGTCCGGGTGGCAAGCTTTGGTGGGCGCAAGTCCTTCCTTCCTGAAAACGCGCCCGCCTCCAATATGGAAGCCGAGATATTTCACGTGAAACAATCGGTCTGGGAAAGCACCGATGATCCATTCCGGTCGGACGGCGACATCATCGATTATCAGACCGCGATCTTGCAGTATGAAACCGGGGCGTCTCTGGCCTTTCACACCAACCTGAACGCGCCTGACGAACATCGGCGGTTCTGCGTGATGGGCACACATGGCATGGCCGAGGGCGATTTCGTGCGCGGTTTTCTGAAGGTCACGGCGCGGGATGGCAAGCGGCTGGTGGACCATGATTATTCCAAGGGTGCCGCGGCCAAGGGCGCGCATTACGGCGCGGATCAGATGATGTGCGCCGACATTGCGAAGTATCTGCGGGGCCAAAGCGACAGCCTGCCAGTGTCCATTCTGGACGCGATGGAGGCCGGGATTGCCGCAATCGCGCTGGATCAGGCAAGGGAAACCGGGCAAGTTGTCGACCTGACCCAGGTTTGGGCAAAACTTGATGCCTACGGATTGCGGGGATGAGCGACCCCGGCCACCACATGCGGGCCGAAATTGCCCAAGCCCCAGCGGTGTTCGCCCACACCGTCGCTATGGCGGTTTCGGATGCCGCGCGGGCCGATTTGGCTGCGATGCGGCTTGGCGATTGTCGCGCGTTCCATACCATCGCGCGGGGATCGTCGGACGCGGTCGCGAATATCCTGTCTTACGAGTTCATGCGCGAGACCGGCAAGCCGATGACGTCACTGCCGCCTTCGGTGTTTTCGCTGGGGCGGGGTGTGGATATGGCCGGAACCCTGTCGATTGTGGTGTCGCAATCGGGGGCGAGTGAAGATCTTGTGCGGTCGGCCCAGGGTGCGCGCAACAGCGGCGGCGCGGTTCTGGCGCTGGTGAACATGGCGGGTTCGGCGGTGGGCGTGGCCGCGCATTTAACCTTGCCGATTGGCGCCGGGCCGGAACTGGCGGTGCCTGCAACGAAATCCGTGATCGGGTCGATTGCGGCAGGCATGGCATTTTTGGCAGTGTTAGTGCCGTCATATGCCCCGCGTGCAATGTCTTCAGCGCAAACCATCGCTCGGTTGTCTGGAACCGTACATCCCAAAACCAACGCCCTGCTGTCCGCCCTGCTGCGTGCGCAACATGTTTATGTGATCGGTCGCGATACCGGCTATGGCGCAGCACAAGAGCTGGCGCTGAAGCTGAAGGAAACCTGCGCGCTGCATGCCGAAGCCTACTCCAGTTCCGAGGTCCTGCACGGGCCGCTGCAATTGGCAACGAAACCCCTGCTGGTGCTGATCCTTGACACCGGGCAGGCCGATGTGCAGGCCAGTCTTGATACCGCCGAGGCGCGGTTTCGCAGCGCGGGCGGCACGGTGTTTCGCCTGCGCCCGTCTGATGTGGGGGCAGCCAGCCTGACGCCCGCAGCCGCAGCCGCGTTGCTGCTTTATCTGACCTATCCGCTGGTTCTGGCACTGGCGCTTGCCCTTGGCCACGACCCCGACCACCCCGCCACCCTTTCAAAAGTGACGCAAACCACATGACCGACCTGACCGATTTTGCCACATGGCGCGAGATCCAAGCGCAGCCCACAATCTGGGCCGCATGGGGCGCGCAACTTGACGTCGCAGGCCTGCGCAGCTGGATTGATGCGCAGATTGTCGATGAAGTGTGGTTCTGCGGGGCAGGGTCTTCGGCCTATATCGGTGAGATGGCCGTCGCCGCTTTGGAAGGTGGCCCGCGCCTGCGCGCCGTGGCCACAACCGATCTGGTGGCGCGGCCTTGGGCCTATTTGACCGGTCGCAAGCCGCTTGTGGTCAGCTTTGGGCGGTCAGGCAACAGCGCAGAAACGCTGGGCGTTCTGGATGCGTTGGATGCGCTTGCCCCGGATGCGCCCCGGCTGAACATAACCTGCAACGGCACTTCGGCGTTGGCGACACGGGCGGCGCGCGACCAACGCGTGGTCGTGCTGCCCGATGCCACGCACGATGCCGGTTTTGCGATGACGTCCAGCTTTTCGACCATGCTGCTGACGGCGTTGGCGCTGTTTGATCGCTCTGTGGCCATTGGGGAAGTTTCGGCAAGGCTAGACACGCTTTCCGATGATCTGATCCGCCTTCTGCCAAAGTTCGAAACCTTCGCCAAAGCCGCTCGCAGGCCTGATCGGGTGGTATTTGTCGGATCTGGCCCCCTGACCCATGCTGCGCGCGAGGCGGCGTTGAAGGTGATGGAGCTGGCAGCGGGACAAATTCCGGCGCTCTGGGATTCGACGCTGGGATTCCGACACGGGCCTAAATCCTTTGTGCGAGGGGCGACCGATATTTGGGTCTTCGGGTCCGACGACGCCCACACTGCGCAATATGACACCGATCTGGTGGCGGAATTGCGGGCACAATTTCCGGGATCGGTGACAACTTTGGTCGGTCCGGGCGGTGATGTGGCGGTGCCTACGGGCGGTTGGGGGATCATTCTGCCGGTGGTTCTTGCACAGGTGATGGCCGTGGTCTGGTCAGACGCTTTGGGGTTGCCTGTCGATGATCCGTTTGCGGGTCAGGGCACGCTGTCACGGGTGGTGTCCGGGGTCAGACTTTACCCGGTGGCCCCAAAATGATCGCGGCGGGGATTGATCTGGGGGGAACCAAGATCGAGGCTCAGATCTTTGATTCAGGCTGGAACAGGGTCGATTCTTACCGCATTGCCACCCCCAGGGACTATGACGCCCTGGTGCGGGCGATGGTCGATCAGATGGATTGGATCGCGGGCCGGGCGGGGCAAATTCCCATTGGCGTTTCTGCGGCAGGACTGGTCAATCCGGCCACGGGCCTTGCGTTGACGGCAAATCTTCCTGCATCGGGCCGCCCATTTCCGGCAGATATTGCCGCACTGGCGGGGCGGGGGATCACCTATGTCAACGATTGCCGCGCGCAGGCGTTGTCCGAGGCGATGTTCGGCGCGGCGCGGGGGTTTGGCACCGCGATGGGGCTGAACCTGGGCACCGGGTTGGCCGGGGGTGTGGTGGTTCAGGGGCGTTTGCTTGACAGCCCAACAGGCACGGGTGGCGAATTCGGGCACTTCCCGCTGGCCGCCGGCCCGATGATCCGGCATGGGCTGCCGGTGTTGGCCTGCGGTTGCGGACGCGTGGGCTGCACCGAAACGTTGATTGCCGGGCCGGGATTGGCACGAATCGTGGCGCTGAAAACCGGGCGGCAGATGGTGCCGCAGGATATTGTGGCTGTACGCAATTCAGACGCCGAAATTGCCGCCTGCTGGGCAATCTGGTTAGAGCTTTTGACCGATCTGGTGATGACGCTGACGTTGACAGTGGATCCGGGCTGCGTGGTCTTGGCGGGAGGGCTGGCGCAAGCCGATGGGCTGGTTGAAGCGTTGGCGACAGCATTGCAACGGGCGCAACTTGCGGGCTATGGCATTCCGGTAATCCGGTTGGCCGAAGGTGGGGACGCAACCGGGGCACGTGGAGCGGCCTATGCGGCCTACAAGGAGGCGGGACATGGCTGAGATTCTACACGACATCATAGCGCGCAACCGGGCGCGGCAGATTTGCGCCATTCCCTCCGTGTGTTCGGCGCATCCCGACGTTCTGCGCGCCAGCCTGCTGTTGGCCGAGCAGGTGGATCAGCCGGTGGTGATCGAAGCGACCAGCAACCAAGTCAATCAGGACGGCGGCTATACCGGGATGCGGCCCGCCGATTTCATCACCTTTGTCCATGGCATCGCGGATGCGGCGGGGGTTGCGCGCAGCCGGATCATCTTTGGCGGCGACCATCTTGGCCCGCAGGTCTGGCGCAAGGGGCCTGCGGCACAGGCGATGGCAGCGGCGCGGGTGTTGGTCGCAGATTACGTTGCTGCCGGGTTCAACAAGATACATCTGGATTGCAGCGAGGGGTGTCTGGGCGAACCGGCACAGGTGGGTGATGCACTGGCGGCCGCGCGGGCGGCCGATCTGGCGGCGGCTGCTTTGGCTGCGGCGCGCAATCCGGCGGCGCTGATGTTCGTGATTGGCACCGAGGTGCCACCTCCGGGCGGCGCGCGTGCCGATGAGCATGGTGACATTGCCCCCACCACACCTGCCAGCGCAGCGGCAACGATGGCTGCGCATGCGGCGGCGTTCCGGGCGGCGGGGCTTGGCCATATCTTGCCGCAGATCGGCGGATTGGTGGTGCAGCCCGGGGTCGAATTCTCGCCAATGGAAATTCACCACATGCCCCTAGGCCGGGATCCGGGATTGCTGGCGGTGTTGGACGATTGGCCGGGTGTTTGCCTTGAGGCACATTCGACCGACTATCAACATCCAGCGGTTTTCCCACGCCTTGCGCAGCTTGGCTTTGCGTTTCAAAAGGTTGGCCCGGCGCTGACCTTCGCTTATCGCGAGGCGGTCTATGCGCTGGACTCACTACGTCAACAGGCCGGTTGGGCCAGCACAGAGCCGCTTTGTGACGTGATGGAGCGGTTGATGCTGGCCGAGCCAGCGTTCTGGCAGGCCCATTATCATGGCACCAGCGGGGATTTGCGGGTGGAACGTCATTTCGGCCTGGCAGACCGGATCCGTTATTACTGGCCGCAGCCCAAGGCGTTGGCCGCAGTGGCCGCGCTGCTGGAGGATCTGAAAGACCGCCATCTGCCCGCGCCCCTGCTTTGGCAAGCTTTCAGCCCCGCAGTACTGGCCCGCGCTGCGGAAATCGGCGGAGCAATGCCACAGGCCTTGATCCTGGCAAGCATACAGTTGGCGCTTGATCCTTATTTTCTTGATGCCCGCCCCGGCTTTGACAAGGACCCCGCGCCATGACGCAACCGGCCCCTCTCTGGCTTTGCCCCGATCAGGTCTTTGATGGCCAGACCCTGCAAAGCGGGATGGCGGTTGGGATTGTGGCTGGCCGTGTGGTGGCCTTGACGGCCTTGACCGAGCTGCCGCCCGGAGCCGACCGGCAAATGATGCCCGGCATCGTGACGCCCGGTTATCTGGATTTGCAGGTGAATGGCGGCGGGGATGCGTTGCTGAACAACGACCCCACGGCGCAGGCAATGGCGGTGATGGCCGCCGCCCATCGCCGCTTTGGCACTGTGGGTGTTCTGCCAACGGTGATCACCGATGCGCCCCAGGTGCTGGCGCAGGCGGTTGAGGCGGCGATCGAAGCGAAGGGCATGACAGGCATTCTGGGCCTGCACATCGAGGGCCCGCACCTAAGCATGCCACGCCGGGGCACCCATGCGCCGCAGTTCATTCGTCCACTGGACGCCATCACCATGGCCCATGTCGAGCGATTGCGGGCCGAAGCTGTCGGTGTGAAGATCACATTGGCACCCGAGGCGGTGCAGCCGGGGCAAATTGCGGCACTGGTGGCCATGGGCGCGGTTGTGTCGATCGGCCATTCTGATGCGACGGACGAAGCGGTTCAGGCTGCGCTTGCCGAAGGGGCGGGGTGTTTCACGCATCTGTTCAACGCCATGTCGCCGATGCTGAACCGGGCGCCGGGCGTCACGGGGGCGGCGATCAACTCGGATGCCTATTGCGGCTTTATCTGTGACGGTCATCATGTGGCGGATGCAATGCTGGGTCTTGCAATCCGGGCCAGGCCAGTGGCGGACCGGATGTTCCTGGTGTCGGATGCCATGTCCACCGTTGGCGGATCTGACCGGTTTACGCTTTACGGGCAAGAGGTGCGGCTGATCGGAGGCCGGCTGGTGAATGCCGAGGGGTCCTTGGCGGGCGCGCATGTGACAATGGCAGAAAGCGTCGCGCGGTTGGTGCGGGTTCTGGGCATCGCACCACAGGCCGCGTTGCGAATGGCGGTGACCGTTCCTGCGATGGTGATTGGTGCGCCCGGTCTGGCGCAGATCATCGGACATGATGTCGATGATCTGCTGGTTCTGGGGGCGGATATGATGCCATTGGGCACCTGTGCCGCGCGGATGGCGCGGGCGGCTTAAACCCGGCGCACCGTTTCGGCCAAGGCGGCGGCGGCTGTCATCAAAAGCGGGATGTCGCCGCCGACGCCAAGGAATGTCACGCCCATCGCCTTGTAGCGCGCGGCGGCGGCGGTATCGAACGTCAGAATCCCGGCCGACTTGCCCGAAGCAACGATTTCGATCAGCGCCGCGTCAATCGCCGCCTGTACTTCGGGTGCAGCGGTGTTGCCGGGAAAACCCATGTCGGCCGCCAGATCAGAAGGGCCGATGAATACGCCGTCGACACCGTCCAGCTGCAGAATTCCCGTCAGCGCCGCCAGACCTGCGCGGCTTTCCACCTGCACCAGCAGGCAGGTTTCGGCGTTGGCCGATGCCAGATAGTCCCCAATCCGGCCAAAATCTGCCGCCCGCGCCACCGACGCGCCCAAACCGCGCACGCCTTCGGGGGGATACCGCATCGCCTTGACCATCTGTGCGGCATGCTCGACGCTTTCGATCATCGGCACCAGGACGGTCTGTACCCCCAGATCAAGGATCTGCTTGATCATCCACGTCTCGCCAATCGGCGGGCGGATCACGACGTTACAGCGGCTGCCAATCGTCTGCGCCTGCGCCAACATGGTGGGAATGGCGTTCGGCCCATGTTCGCCGTCGATCAACAGCCAGTCAAACCCCGACCCGGCCAGAAGTTCCGCCGAATAGGGGCTGGCAAGGTTCAGCCAGATGCCAAACTGGGGCTGTTTTGCGGCCAATGCGGCCTTGAGTTGGTTCTTGGGGGCGGGCATGGCGGCTCCTTGGGGCTGACGCAAGCAGGGGTGCGTGGAAATGGGCTTCCAGCTGAACATGGCAGAGATTTCCTGCACTTGCAGCGAAAACGCGACGTGGGGCAGGGCAGTACGGTGCAGGGCGCAATTTCGGTTCGATGCTGGTTTCGGCACCATAGCCGCCAGATTGGGTGGCGATCAACAAATCGTGCGACCGGAACGTGGCTTCTGGCCAAAACTGATGCGATTGGCAACCGCCCCCTCCAGACCGATCAGCAGCAGCAGGCTGCGGTGCGCCAAAGCGCCTTGGATCTTCATCATCAGACAGGTCTGAAACGCGGCAATCGGGATGCAGACCAGGCTTTCAAATGGATACCAAGATTTCGCCTTTAGAATCATAAGGTCACAAGATGAACCCATGATCCGATCTGTGCCGCAGGACTGTTGCTGACACAGCCCCATGTTGGGACCTTGGGCCATTTTCCCGATTGGGCACCCTTAGCGGCTGCTTTCGCGCGGTACCAAAGCGGGCGGGATCTCTACCCATGCCGTGTTGGTTTGCGCACCGTCCAGCACGCGCAAAATCAATGCCGCGGCTTCTGCCCCGATCCTGCGCGGAAAGGGATTGATCGTGGTCAGGCTGGGCACAGCAACCGCCGCGATGTCGTAATCGCCAAAGCCAGCAATCGCGATGTGCTGCGGCACCGCCATGCCACGCCGCTGACAGGTGGTCAGGGCACCAAACGCCGACAAGTCAGACACACAAATCACCGCATCCGTGTCTGGATGGCTGTCCAGCAACCGCCTCATTGCTGCGGCCCCCCCTTGCATTGAAACCGGAGGAGGCCCCGCCGCAACAAGCCGTGACGCATCCAGCCCCAACGCCTGCATGGCCGCAACAAAGCCTTGCCGCCGCTGCGCCCCCCGCGTGTCTTGCGGATCGTCGCCACCCAGAAAGGCGATGCGGCGATACCCTGCGGCGGCGAAATGTTCGACCATCCCCCGCACGGCGACGGCGTTGGAAAAGCCCACCACATGGCCAATTGGGTCCGGCGGCAGATCCCAGGTTTCCACGACGGGAATGCCAGCATTGGCCAACAGCCTGCGCGCGCGTGCTGTATGTGCGCCACCCGTCACCACAATCGCCTCGGGCCGCCGCCGCAGAAATTGTTCGATCAGTCGCTCTTCTTCGTCAGGATCGTATCCGGTTGCGCCCAGCAGAATCTGCAAGCCCCGCGCCTTCAGCCCATCCGTCAGCCCATCCACAGTCGCGGCAAAATTGGCATTGTTAAGCGCCGGGATCGTCATCGCGACAAAGTGCGTCTTCTGCGACCGCAGGGTCGAAGCTGTGGCGTCAAAAACATAGCCCAACCTCTCGGCAGAGGTCATAACTGCTTGCCGGGTCGCCGCCGAAACAGAGGCGTCCTGCCTGAACGCCCGGCTGACGGTCATCGGGGAAACCCCTGCCGCCTGCGCCACGTCAACCATTGTGGGGGGCTTTCGGATCATCCCCTGCCGCGCTGCGCCAACGCGGCCTGTATCGCGGTCACAATCTGGATCAGCGGCTGATCTATATCGACGGTCACGGCATTTTCGTCGGATGCAGGCGGCTCCAGTGTGGCGAACTGGCTGTCCAGAAGGGCCGGGGGCATGAAATGGCCCTGCCTCGACCGCATCCGCGCCTCGATCACTGCGCGGCTGCCCGCAAGATGCACAAAGCAGACAGGTGCGCCCGCTGCCACTGTGATCCGGTCACGGTACACACGACGCAGCGCCGAACATCCGATGATCATCGGGCCAGAGCAAAGCGCCCGCCCCACCAGTTCCAACCAAGGCCAGCGGTCGGCATCGGTCAAGGGTTGACCCGCGCTCATCTTTGCAATGTTTTCTGCCGGGTGCAGATCGTCGCCGTCGCGGTAAGGAAGGTCCATCGCAGCAGACAAAGCCGCCCCGACCGAGGACTTGCCACAGCCCGCAACCCCCATCAGAACCAACCGCATCACAACGACACCGAAATGCCGCCATCGACATAAAGGCAGTGGCCGTTCACAAAACTGGACGCCGCAGAAGCCAAAAATATGCAGGCCCCGACCAGTTCATCCACCCTGCCCCAACGCCCCGCCGGAGTGCGCTTTTCCAGCCAGTCGCCAAAACCGCGATCCGCCACCAACGCCGCATTCAACGGTGTATCAAAATAGCCCGGCGCAATCGCGTTGCATTGCAGCCCGTGTCTGGCCCAATCCGTCGCCATGCCTTTCGTCAGATTGCCCACCGCGCCCTTTGTGGCCGTGTAGGGCGCAATGCCCGGACGTGCCAAGGCGGTCTGGACCGAGGCGATGTTGATGATCTTGCCTTCTCCGCGCGCAATCATGTGCCGCGCGCAGGCCTGACCGACATTGAACACCGAGGAGATGTTGGTTTGCAGCAGGCGTTGAAAGGCATCTTCCGGAAATTCTTCAAGCGGGCCGCGGTGCTGCATTCCGGCATTGTTGACCAGAATGTCGATTGGGCCTGTATTCGCCTCGAACCCGTCGACAGCCGCGCGCACCGCCTTGTGATCGGTGGCATCAAAGGCCAGCGTTGCCGCCCCCGGCAAGTCGGCGGCCGCCGCAGCCAGCTTGACCGCATCGCGCCCGTTCAAAACAATCTGCGCCCCCGCTTGTGCCAGCCCGCGCGCCAAAGCCAACCCGATGCCCTGCGATGATCCGGTGATCAGCGCGCGCCGCCCCGTCAAATCAAACAACCCAAGCGACACTGGCTTTCTCCTCGACAAGCACCCGCCCGCTTGGGTATGTTATCGTTAACATTTGCTGTCAACCCATGAGGCGACCATGACCAAACCCCACATCTTGCAGGTTGGCAGCTATCCCGAATGGGATCAGATGCCGCTGGAGGCCGCCTACAATGTGCATCGCTACTTTGAGGCCGCAGACCCGGCGGCGTTTCTGGCACAGGTGGGTCCAGGGGTGCAGGCCATCGCCACGCGTGGCGATTTGGGCGCGCCGACGTCGATGATTGCGGCCTGCCCAAACCTGAAGATAGTGGCGGTTTATGGCGTCGGTTATGACGCGGTGGATCTGGCGCAATGCCGCGCTCGGGGGATTGCCGTGACCAACACGCCCGGCGTTCTGGATGGCGATTGCGCCGATCTTGCGGTTGCCATGATGCTGGCTTTGACCCGCAATCTGGTGCAGGCAGAGGCTTGGGTGCGCGACGGCACGTGGTCAAGGCAGGGATTTCCACTGCAACGGCGCGCCTGGGGCAAGCGTGCAGGCATTCTGGGCATGGGCCGGATCGGAGCCGAGGTTGCCACGCGACTGCAGGGCTTTGGTATGCAGATCGCCTATTCCGCGCGCAGCGCCAAGCCGGTGCCGCATGACTTCATCCCGGACCCCGTGGCCTTGGCGGCGCGGTCGGATTTTCTGTTCGTCACCGCAAGTGCAACTGCGGAAACCCGACACGTGGTGAACGCCGCTGTATTGGCAGCACTGGGGCCGCAGGGCGCACTTATCAACATTTCGCGCGCCGGAAATATTGACGAAACAGCGCTTCTGAACGCGTTGGAGTCAGGCCGTCTGGGCGGTGCCGCTCTGGATGTGTTCGAGGGCGAGCCGAACCTGAATCCACGCTTTTTGGCGCTTGAAAATGTGGTGTTGCAGCCCCATCACGCGTCGGGCACCTATGAAACGCGACAGGCGATGGGGCAACTGATGCGCGCCAATCTGACAGCACATTTCGCGGGCCAGCCCCTGCTGACCCCGGTTATCTGATCAAGAACGTCTGGCCGCTGTGTCTTTGGCCAGACGCATCACACGGCATCCGCGCCAATGGCTGCTAGGGCGGCGCGCGCCACTTCTTCATCCTGCGCCCCGCTGCCCGACCCAATGCCGATACCGCCGACCAACACACCGCCAAACCGGATCGGCAAGCCACCCGGAAGCCCGGTCATCGTGCCTTCGGTCGCCACCGCAATCGTGACCCGCACCGCCTCGGGCAAAGCGCCGCTGGGATTTCCGGTCGAGGCCGCCGTTTGCGCCTTGGCCGTGGCCGATTTCATCGACAACACCCGGCTGCCCACCATGCGCAACACGCCCAGCACCACCGCGCTGGTGTCGGTGACGACAATGCACTGGGGCTGGCCCATTTCGGTGGCCTTCTTCTGTGCCGCCGACAGCAAGACAAGAACGGCCTCGTCGGTCAGATTTTGCGTAGCATGGGTGTATGCCATGGGATACCTTTGGGTTTGACGGTGGAAGTTGTTAACGCTACCACAACGGAAAAAAGGAAGGCCGCGCCAGTCATGTCGTTCTTCGAAAGCCACGATCCTGATTTCGACCGCTATGTCATGGGCAATGCACCCGTCAAGCAGCTTGCCACCGGTTTCGATTGGGTGGAAGGCCCGGTCTGGTTCGGAGATGCGGGCTGTTTGCTGTTTTCCGACATCCCGAACAACCGCATCCTGCGCTATACACCCGGCCACGGCATTTCGACATATCGCGCGCCTTCGAACCATGCCAACGGCCACACCCGCGACCGTCAGGGGCGGCTTGTGTCGTGCGAACACGGGACGCGTCGGGTGACACGCACGGAATATGATGGCAGCATCACGGTGATTGCTGATCGCTATGCCGGCAAACCTTTGAATTCACCCAATGATGTGGTGGTACATTCGGATGGCTCTATCTGGTTCACCGATCCGCATTACGGCATCGGTTCGAACTACGAAGGCTTTGCTGCGGAACAGGAACTGCCTTGTCACGTCTACCGCGTTGACCCTGACGGCAGCATCAAGGCGGTGCTTACAGATTTCAACTGCCCGAATGGATTGGCCTTCAGCCCGGATGAGCAGACGCTTTATGTGGCCGACACCGGGCGCATGTACCAAGGCGATCCGCAACACATCCGCCGCTTTGCCATGACCTTGGGGCGTCCGACGGGCGGCGAGGTGTTTCATGTCGTCTCCCCCGGTTGCGCCGATGGCATCCGCTGCGACAGCGACGGCAATCTGTGGTCATCGGCAGGCGACGGGGTGCATTGCATTGCGCCTGACGGCCATCTGATGGGCAAGATCCTTGTGCCGGAAACCGTGTCGAACATCTGTTTTGGCGGGCGGGCCAAACATCAGCTTTACATCACCGCCACCACCAGCCTTTACGCTATTGCCCTGAACCGCGTCGGAGTACAAAGACCATGACCACCGCATCCATCGGCCTGATCGGCCTTGGCACCATGGGGGCGATGCTTGCCCTGAACATAGCGGAAAAAGGCTTTCCGATTGCCGTCTGGAACCGCACAACTGCGGTCACGCATGCCTTCAAGGCCGAGGCCGGCACATTGGCCGCAATGATCACCCCGACCGAGACTTTGGCCGAACTTGTGGCCGCCATCAAACCACCCCGCGCGATCATTCTGATGGTTCCAGCGGGGCAGGCGGTTGATGATCAGATTGCGGCGCTGCGGCCGTTGCTGGCCGCCGATGATCTGATCATCGACGCGGGCAACGCGCTGTTTCACGACACCAACCGCCGTTCGGCCGAGGCCGCCGTACAAGGCCCACGCTTTATGGGCATTGGCGTGTCGGGCGGCGAAGAGGGCGCGCGGCACGGCCCAGCCATCATGGGCGGTGGACTGCGGGCCGATTGGGACCGCGTGGCCCCGGTTCTGAACGCCATTGCCGCCAAGTATCAGGGCCAGCCCTGCGCCGATTTCATGGGGCCGGCGGGGGCGGGGCATTTCGTCAAGGCCGTACACAACGGCATCGAATACGCCGACATGCAGATGATTGCCGAAGTTTACGGCGTGATGCGTGACGGTCTGGGCATGACCGCAGCACAAATCGCGACCACGCTGAAAGAGTGGAATCAGGGTCCGCTGCAATCGTATCTGATTGAAATCTCGGGCGAAGTCGCAGCCGCCACCGATACCCACTCGGGCAAGCCGATGCTGGACATGATTCTGGACCGCGCAGGGCAGAAGGGCACCGGACGCTGGACCGTGATCGAGGCACAGCACCTGGCCGCCACCATCCCCGCGATCGAGGCCGCCGTGATGGCCCGCAACCTGTCGTCGCGGCTGGAAGAGCGTCTGGCCGGGCAAGCGGTGTTTGGCGCGGCCCCCTCGGCTGCCAACGTGACCTTGGCGCAGTTAGAACAGGCGATGATCGCCGGGAAAATCCTGTGCTATGCGCAGGGCTTTGCGCTGATCTCGGCGGCGTCAAAGGCCTTTGACTGGCCGATGCCGCTGCCGGAAATCGCGCGGGTCTGGCGCGAAGGCTGCATCATCCGGTCCAGCATGCTGAACGATATGGCCACAGCGCTGACCGAAGATCCGGCGCGCAATCTGATGCTGGCACCGTTCTTCGCGGATCACCTGAAAGCCAGCCATACTGCCCTGCGTCAGGTGGTTGCAGCTGGGGCGCTCAGCGGGTTGCCACTGCCCGCCCTGGCCTCGGGTCTGGCCTGGTTTGACATGATGCGCACGGGACGATCGACCGCCAACATGATTCAGGCCCAACGTGATTTCTTTGGTGCGCATGGGTTTGAACGTGTGGATGGGCTGGATGACAAACATGGGCCATGGGTTGGCCACGGCATCTGAAAAAGGCAGGACTGGTGATGGCAGGCAGCGCGGGCCAAGCGCTGCCTTGCCCGCAAGTTTCGGTGGCGCGGGGACTGTTGCGCGCCACCGCGCCAAAGGCATGGGCCTTTTGGGTTTGTGTCCCATTCGACCCGATCCAGTACCTTGACGAAAATCCCGACTTTAGGCGCAGGTTCTGCGCCATCTTTCCCACCCGAAGAAGATCAAATCGGGCTAAGGCAACAATCTGATCGAAGTTTGGCGGAATCGCACTTGATGCCCGCGCCACCGTCGTTTAAACGCAAAACCGCGTAGCTCCAGTGGCACAGCTGGTAGCGCACTTCATTCGTAATGAAGGGGTCGGGGGTTCGAGTCCCTCCTGGAGCACGCCGTCACACTGCCCGAAGGGTGTGGCCCCCATGAAATGTTTTCATGAACCATCAAGAATTCTGCCAAAGACACGTTGCATTGCTGCGCCCGTCGCAGTGACACATCCGCACCAGCCAGAATTGCGCACGGCCACCTAATTGGCGCTGCGCGCAACGGCGGCAAGATCAATGATTTCCGGCTCGGCTTTTTTCGGCGCGGCGGGGGCGGCGTGGATCGGCGCGTTGACAACAAGCGGCAACAATTCCGAAGCTGTGGCGCTTGGTCCGATGGATTCCACCGGTTCGCGCCAACTTAGCGTGTCAAAGCCACCGCAGTTTTCACAAATCGGCCCCCACAAGGCATGAATCGCCTGACATTTGTCGCAGCACCACTGCGGCCCGCGCGGTGCGGTCAATGCCCGCGCCATCCAGCCGCGCACCACGGCATCATCGCTGCCTTCGCCACGTTCAATGGCGGCCATGATGGCAAGGGCGCGCTGCGTGGGGTGCCGATCGACCATATCGCCCAAAGACCGCCGCGCCTCGGGGAAATCTTCGCCGGCGATGTTCAGCTCGGCCAACAGCAGGCGGGTTTCGTCGTGGTCGGGGTGCAGCGACGTCAGCAAGCGAAAGCGTTTCAGACGGGCTTGCGGGGTTTCATCCGGCTCAATCTCGGCAAAGGCGGCGGCAAGTTCGGGATGCGCCCGGGCCTCCCATGCCTTTTTCAGCACACGGGTTGCGGATTTCTTGTCGCCTTTGTCGATCAACCCCCGCGCAGCCATCACGGCAGCGGGTATCAGATCGGGCGACAGTTTGTTTGCCTCTATCGCCGCCTCGCGCTGTTCGATGGTTGCAGCCTCGTCCATCACGCCACGCGCCTCTTGCAGGGCCAACACGGCATCGCGGCGGCGATAGACATCTTTGGGCAGCGTGCCACCTTTCAACTTTGCGCCCAATGTCGTGCGGGCACCCGCCCAATCCGATTTCTCGGACTGAAGTTTCAGCAGGATGTCCTGCGTTTCGGCATGCTTCGGCTTCAACGCAAACGCCTTTTCGGCCAGCTTCAGCGCAGTGTCGGTATCGCCCTCGGCCAACTTTTGCTTCAGCAGTCCCCGCACGCCGATAAAGCGGGTGGTCTCGTCGGCAAGCAGCGCCTTGTAAGCTTCGGTCGCGCGCTTGCCATCGCCTGCGGCCTCGGCGGCTTGGGCCATCAGCAGCGTGGTCAGTTCAGGCTTGGCCAGAAACTTCTCGGCCCGCTGGGCGCGCATCAGGGCAAGCCGCCCTTCGCCCGCTGCCAGGGCCAAAAGCCCGTCATTCAGCGCCTGATAGCCTTTGCGTTCGCGATTGCGGTCAAAATAGCGGGAAATCGCGGTTTCATCCCCGTTGAGAAAGCGCAGAACGGCAACAATCAAGCCGACGATCCGCATCAGCACCCAGACCACCACTATGGCCAGCAGCAGCAGGATCACCGTCTGCAATGGACCAAGCGTGAACTCCCAGCCCCCGGCGGCAATCCGAATGCCGTCCTCGGCGTGCAACAAGCGGTCAGCCCCAAAGGTCAGCCCCGCAATGACGGCAATGAACAGCAGTACTTTGACCAAAGACCAGATCATCTGCGCTATTCCCCAATATGAGTGGCAAGATCGGCCACGGCCTGTACGGCGGCCAACCGCTGTTCCGCCATGGCGCGCCAATCGGCCAGTGCAGGCTGCGCTTCGGCTGGCAGCGCAGTGATTTCGGTCAGCGCGGCCGTCAGATCGCCCACGGCAACAGCCGCCTCGGCGCGCGACAGGATCGCATCGGGATCGGTGCCCTCTCGCGGTTCAAGTGACCGCGCACCGGTTTGGCTGCGCAGAAAGCTGGTAACGCGCTGGGACCAGCTTTCACCCATATTCGCACGAAGGGCAGCCTCCAGTGCGGCGCGCGCGGCGGCCGGAAAGCTGTCTTGCAGGCCGGCCAAGGTGGGCAGGCCGGTTTCAGCATGGGCAGACAGAACGGCGGGCATGTCAGGCAGCGCGGGCAAAATGGCGGCATAGGGCGCGCCGCTGTCCAACGCGGCCCGCAAGCGGCCAAGGGCGGTGCGGGTTTCGGCCGTCTTGGCCATCGCCTCGGCATCGGCCTTGATCTGTGCGGCAGCCGCTTCGGCCTGCTGCAACTGTTGCTCGGCCTTGGCCGTGATCGCCTGCACCGCAGCCGGGGTGGCTGCAGTCTTCAGCGCCAGAACCTCGGCCTGCAACGTCTTCAGCGCCGCATCCTGGGCGGCCATGGCCGCAGGCGACGCGCCATCCCCCATCGGCATCGCCTCTATCGCCGTCAGCCGCTGTTCCAACGCAACAAGCCGGGTGTCAAATGGCGAAAGGTCGGGCGCAGTCTTGGCCTCCAATGCGGCGACACGGTCTTGCAGGGCCGTGTCAGGCGCGGCAATTTGCGCCGTCAATGCCTCGATCTGCTGTGCCTGCCTGTCCATCTGGGCGGTCAATGCTGTGGTATCCGCCAGAGGCCAACCATTGGGCACATACTGCGCCACGCCAAATCCAGCACCCGCCGCAATCACGCCGCCCAGCAGGCCGCCGACAAAGCCGCCACGGCGCGGCGCGCCTGAACGGCTAGCGGGTTCCGGTATCGGAACCGGCTCGGCTGGCGGTTGCGGTTGCAATGCGGCCATGGGGTCGGGGGTGTCGCCTTCGGATTTGTCCGCGTCTGCCATAGCCGACCTCACATCTTTGCGTCCGGAAAACGTCCGGCCCTATCAAGGTAATGCTTTGCCCCCTCAGGGTTCAAGAACCGATCCCGCCGTCGATCAGTGCGGATATCGCATTCAGCATCGCGGCGGCGTCCGGAGTGGCCGCAACCTGCAGGCGATCAGGCCCAAGTTCGGCGGCAACCTGCGCCACCGCAGGGCTAAAAGCCGCCAGCCAAAGCCGGGCCGCAAAAGCACCGAAAGACCGCTGCAAGATGAAAAGGCGGGCCGACCTTGGGGAAAACAGCGGCACGATCACGGGCGCGGATTGCATCAGAAGGCCGTTGGCCTGGGCCGTCAGCGGTTGCTGGGTTTGCCTGTACGTGATGGCCGAAACAGTCTCTGTTCCGGCGCAAGTAAGGCGCTCTGCAAGACTGCCAGTGGTGTCTTGGCCGCGCAGAAACAACAGCGGGCCGCGCGGTCGATCCCGCAATATCAGCGCCAGCAGTGCATCGGCGTCACTGCCCACCGACAACACCTGAAACCCCGCAGCCGTCGCGGCCTGTGCCGTGCGCTTCCCGACACAGTAGGCACAAGGTGGCAGGCTGTGACCTGCGGCGGAAATCCGCCGTGCGGCCTCGGCCCCGGTCTCAGAGGTCAGGATCACTGCGGCGAAATCACGCTGCGGCGGGGTGGGCACGAAGAATTCGGGTGCCATCAGGGGTGAGATCACAACAGCCAGATCCGGCCAGCGCGCCCGCACCTGGGCCGCAAAGCGCTGGCTTTGCAGCAAGGGGCGCGTCAGAAGGATCGTGGGGGCGCGGGATTGTCTGGGCATGTCCTTGGTGTTACCTGCGAAGGGGCGTTCAGGCAACGGCGGACCATGACAGAAGAGCTGACCTTTCTTGGCATCGAATCCAGCTGCGACGATACGGCAGCGGCGGTGGTGCGGCACAGGCCCGGGTCTGCGCCCGAAATCCTGTCCTCGGTTGTCGAGGGACAGGTGGCGCTGCATGCCGATTTTGGTGGCGTTGTACCCGAGATTGCGGCGCGGGCGCATGCCGAACGGCTGGATCACTGCGTTGAACAGGCTTTGGCGCAGGCCGGGCTTGGGCTGCATGCGCTGGACGGTATCGCGGTGACGGCGGGGCCGGGCCTGATCGGTGGAGTGCTGTCGGGGGTGATGCTGGCCAAAGGGCTGGCGCTGGCGACCGGATTGCCAATGGTCGGGGTGAATCATCTGGCAGGGCACGCCTTGACGCCGCGCCTGACAGATCAACTGGAATTTCCCTATCTGATGTTGCTGGTGTCGGGTGGGCATTGTCAGTTTCTGATCGCGCGCGGGCCAGATGAGTTTCAACGGCTGGGCGGCACCATCGACGACGCGCCGGGCGAAGCGTTTGACAAGACCGCCAAGCTGCTGGGCCTTGCGCAACCGGGCGGGCCTGCGGTGCAGGCAGAGGCCGCGTTTGGGAATGCAAAGCGGTTCCAGTTTCCCAGGCCGCTGTTGGACAGACCGGGCTGCGATATGTCCTTCTCTGGCCTGAAAACTGCACTGCTGCGGGCGCGCGATGCACTGATCGGGGCGCAGGGCGGGCTGTATGTGCAGGATCGGCGCGACCTTTGTGCGGGGTTTCAGCGCGTTGTCGCCGAAGTGTTGGCCGAGAAAACCCGCCGCGCATTGGCATTGTATCTTGAGGAATCGCCTGCGGTTCCGGCATTGGCGGTCGCGGGCGGCGTTGCCGCGAATACGGCCATTCGGGCAGCGTTAGAGACAGTTTGCACCAAGATGGACGTGCGGTTTCTGGCCCCTCCGCTGCGGCTTTGCACCGACAATGCCGCAATGATCGCCTGGGCCGGGTTGGAGCGGTTCCGCGCTGGGGCGGTGGATGACATGAGCCTGATCGCCCGCCCGCGCTGGCCCCTGGATGCAACGGCGGCGCCAATGATCGGATCAGGCAAAAAGGGGGCCAAGGCATGATTGGCGTGGTGGGCGCCGGGGCGTTCGGCACGGCTTTGGCGGTGGCCTTGGGACGTGAAGGACGAAAAGTCAGACTGTGGGCGCGGGACACAGCACATGTCGATGAGATGGTGCAGACACGGGCAAATGACGCGCGCTTGCCGGGGGTTGAATTGCCAAAAGACGTCTCTGTGACGGCGGAAATCAGCGATCTTGCGCCGGCCAAGGCCGTGCTGTTGTCACTGCCCATGCAGGCCTTGCGGGGTTTTCTGGACGCCCAAGCGGCAACATTGGACGGTTTGCCCTTGGTGGCCTGCTGCAAGGGCGTGGATCTGGTCACACTGAAAGGACCGACAGCCCTGATCGCGGCAGCCTGCCCGCGGTCAGCCTTTGCTATTCTGACCGGTCCCAGTTTTGCGGCCGATATTGCCCGCGGGATGCCGACGGCGCTGACACTTGCGGGGGCAGATGCAGAGACATTGCAGCATCTGCTGTCCACGCCCACGCTGCGGCTGTATCGCACCGACGACGTGACGGGGGCCGAATTGGGCGGTGCTTTGAAGAATGTGATCGCCATTGCGGCCGGGATTGTGATCGGCGCAGGACTTGGAGATTCGGCCCGCGCTGCGTTGATGACGCGCGGTTATGCCGAGATGACGCGGCTTGCCCTGGGCTTGGGCGCGCGCGCGGAAACGCTGGCGGGGCTGTCGGGATTTGGGGATCTGGTGCTGACCTGCACCTCGGCGCAATCGCGCAACTTCCGCTATGGGCAGGCGATGGGGGCGGGTCAGCGGTTTGATCCGTCTGTCACCGTCGAAGGCGCGGCGACGGCGAAAGCCGTGTCTGACATGGCCCAAAAGTTGAATATTGATATGCCGATCACCCGGATGATTGCCGCGCTGATCGACCAACAGATCACCCTGCCGCAGGCGATTTCTGCTCTGCTGTCCCGACCTTTGAAACAGGAGTAACACATGCGCGTCGCCCTTATCTGCAAAGACAAACCCGGCCAACTGCAAACCCGTCTGGACAATCGCAGCGCCCATCTGGCGCATATCGAGACTTCGGGCGTGGTGGAAATGGCGGGGCCATTTCTGAATGACGGCGCGATGACGGGCAGTCTGGTGATCTTGAACGTGGAAAGTCTGGCCGATGCGCAGGCATGGGCCGACGCAGACCCTTATGCCAAAGCGGGGTTGTTTGAATCCGTGATGATCAGCGAATGGAAAAAGGTGATCGGATGAATCACTGGCTGTTCAAGTCCGAGCCTGATACCTGGGGTTGGATTGATCAGGTGGCGCGCGGAGCTGTGGGCGAGGAATGGCACGGCGTGCGCAACTATCAGGCGCGCAACAACATGCGGGCGATGCAGGTGGGCGACCTTGGGTTCTTCTACCACTCTAACATCGGCAAAGCAGTGGTGGGGATTGTCGAGGTGTGCCGCACCTCGGCCCCGGACACCACGACCGACGATCCGCGCTGGGATTGTGTGTGCGTCAGGGCGCTGCGCGCCTTTGCGCGGCCCGTGACTTTGGAGGAGTGCAAGGTGCAGCCTGGGTTGGAAAAAATGGTTCTGATCAACAACGCGCGCCTGTCCGTCCAACCGGTGACGCCAGACGAATGGCGGATTGTCTGCGGCATGGGTGGCGTGACCCCGTAACGGAAACGGGGGGACCTCTACCCCTAGAAGACCCCCCATCCACCCCACGTGCTCCCTTAGCACCACACGTGTTCTGTTCGAAAGGTCTTGGGCATACTGCCCGGCCTGATCAACCTAGCCGGGAATCGCCTCCCGTGCAAATGCAGAGCGTTGAAAACTTAAGCTAAAGGCCAATGCATAACGCCCGCCTGTGGCCAGACGGGCGTTTGCGGAATTGGCGCGGATTACTTGTTGTAGACCGACTCTTTGCCGAAATGCTTGGTCAGCATATAATAGATCACGGCGCGGAACTTGTTGCGCTCGGACCGGCCATAGGTGTCGATCACGGCGCTGATCGCCTCCATCAAAGCCGGGCTGTCGGCAAGACCCAGCTTTTTCATCAGGAAGTTCTTTTTCACGGTTTCCAATTCAGCCTGATCGCTGGCGGCAACGGTCTGAGAATCGGCGTTATAAATCGCAGGACCACAACCGATGGTCACTTTGGTCAGCAGATCCATATCAGGAGTAATTTTGCATTTTGTCTTCAAATCATCGGCGTATTGGGCAATCAGTTCGTCACGCTTGCTCATTCGAGGTGTCCCTTGTTACTGTTCGAAACATGACAAATCCGCCGTTGACCGGCAGAATGTGGACACAGCTTAGGCCAAGGGACACGGCGCACAAAGGGAATTGTAAAGCGGCTTTCCCCCCAACACGAAAGGCCCGGCGCAAACCGGGCCTTTTGCTGATTTTCCAATCGCTTAGTAGCGGTAGTGTTCCGATTTGAACGGGCCTTCAATCTTGACGCCGATATAGTCGGCCTGATCCTTGCGCAGTTCCGTCAGCTTTACGCCGATTTTCTTCAGGTGCAGGCGGGCAACTTTTTCGTCCAGTTCCTTTGGCAGAATGTAAACGCCGGGCTGATAGTTCTCACCCTTGGTCCAAAGTTCAATCTGCGCCAGAACCTGATTGGTGAAAGATGCAGACATCACGAACGACGGGTGGCCTGTGGCATTGCCAAGGTTCAAGAGGCGGCCTTCGGACAGCAGAATGATGCGATTGCCGTTCGGCATTTCGATCATGTCGACTTGTTCTTTGATGTTGGTCCACTTGTGGTTCTTCAGCGCGGCAACCTGAATTTCATTGTCAAAGTGGCCGATGTTGCCAACGATCGCCATGTCTTTCATCTCGCGGATATGCTCGATGCGAATGACGTCGCGGTTGCCGGTGGTTGTGATGAAGATGTCGGCGGCCGAAACCACGTCTTCCAGCAGCACAACTTCAAAGCCATCCATCGCCGCCTGCAACGCGCAGATCGGGTCAACTTCGGTCACCTTGACGCGCGCGCCAGCGCCCTGCAGCGACGCCGCCGAGCCTTTGCCCACATCACCGTAACCACAGACCACAGCAACCTTGCCGGCCATCATGGTGTCGGTTGCGCGGCGGATGCCATCGACCAGCGATTCCTTGCAGCCATATTTGTTGTCGAACTTCGACTTGGTGACAGAGTCGTTCACGTTGATGGCCGGGAAGGGCAGTTGGCCCTTTTTGTGCAGATCGTAAAGGCGGTGAACGCCCGTGGTGGTTTCTTCCGACACACCCTTGATAGCGGCGCGGGTCTTTGTGAACCAGCCGGGGCTTTGCTTCATCCGCTTCTGGATTTGCAGCTTGATGACCTCTTCTTCTTCGGACTGCGGAACAGCCAGAAGATCTTCGCCCGCTTCCATCCGCGCGCCGAACAGCACGTACAAAGTGGCATCACCGCCATCATCAAGGATCATGTTCGCACCCTCGGGGAACATGAAAGAGCGGTCAAGGTAATCCCAATGCTCGGTCAGCGTCTGGCCCTTTACGGCGAAGACCGGTGTGCCACCGGCAGCAATTGCCGCAGCCGCGTGATCCTGGGTCGAAAAGATGTTGCATGAGGCCCAGCGCACATCTGCGCCCAGCGCCACCAGCGTTTCATTCAGAACGGCAGTCTGAATGGTCATGTGCAGCGAGCCGACAATCCGCGCGCCTTTCAATGGCTGCGCTGCGCCAAACTCTTCGCGCACGGCCATCAGACCCGGCATTTCAGTTTCAGCGATGGTCAATTCCTTGCGGCCAAACTCGGCCAGAGCGATATCTTTAACGATGTAATCCTTCGGCATGCGCCGCACTCCTTGATCCTGTGGTTGCCGGGCAAATAGCACTTGTTGCCCCACTCGACAACAAGGCGCGCGCCTGTCAGAAAAATACGGCAGAATGAGGACAGTGATGAAGCAATCCCGCGCATGGCAAAGGATGTTATCGGGCCGCAGGTTGGACCTGTTGGACCCGACGCCGATGGACATTGAAATCGAAGATATCGCGCACGGGCTGGCCTTTGTTGCCCGCTGGAATGGCCAAACACGCGGCGATTGGGCCTATTCGGTGGCCGAACATTCGATCCTGGTTGAAGAGATATTCACCCGACAAACCGGGCAAGAGCCGAAATGGCAATTGGCCGCCCTGCTGCACGACGCCCCTGAATATGTCATTGGCGACATGATAAGCCCGGTGAAGGCGGCTGTGGGGCCGGGCTATGGAGAGCTGGATTTGCGCCTGACTGCAGCGGTTCATTTGCGTTTTGGCTTGCCCGCAGTCCTGCCCGTTCAGATCAAACAGGCCATCAAATCAGCTGACAGGATATCTGCATGGCTTGAGGCCGTGCAGATCGCAGGCTTTAGCGAAGCCGAGTCCGACAAGCTGTTCGGACGCCCGAACTCTGCACTGTTGCGCGGGCTTGAGATAAAACTGCGGCCGCCCGCAATTGTGCGGGCGGATTTCGTCGCGCGTCATGCGGCACTTATGGCCAGACTTTAACTGTCAGACGGCCATGTCATCCGGCCGTTTGCCAGCTTTCAAAGCGGCGTCAAACCAGCGCGGCTTGCGACCACGGCCCGACCAGGTATCAGTCGGATTGGCAGGGTTTGCATATTTGGCAGTGGCCGGAGCGCGCTTACGAGCGACAACCGTTCCGGTCAGTTCCGCAAGGCTGAAACCCAAAGTACGGGCCCGTTCTTCAAGCTCTGCGATGGCTTCCTTTTTCTTGCGGTCTTCAAAGCCCGCAATCATTTTGGCCACCTGGGATTGCAGCTCTTTCAATTCTTTAAGCGACAGGGTGTTAAGATCAACAGACATTGAAGCATCCCTTCCTGGATTGGATGCAGCCTTTTAGGGCATGAATTCGAATAGCGCAATCAACGCCGCCTTATTTTGGACTCCGTTTCGCCAAAATACGCTGTAAAGTGCGGCGGTGCATCGAAAGCCTGCGTGCGGTTTCAGAAACGTTGCGGTCGCACATTTCATAGACGCGCTGAATATGCTCCCAGCGAACGCGGTCGGCTGACATCGGATTTTCCGGCGGCTGCGGCAAGGATTCACCTTTGGACAGCAGCGCGTTTGTCACGTCATTGGCATCGGCCGGCTTGGACAGGTAATCATTTGCACCAATTTTCACCGCTGCAACGGCAGTGGCAATTGCCCCATATCCTGTCAGCACAACGATGCGGCAATCGGGGCGTCTGTCCCGCAGGATTTCAACCACGTCCAGCCCGTTGCCATCTTCAAGCCGCAGGTCAACCACGGCATAGGCCGGCGGGCGGGCAATGGCTATGGCGCGGCCAGCGGCAACAGATCCTGCGGTTTCGGGCAGGAAGCCGCGCTTTTCCATCGCCTTTGCCAGACGTTTGACAAAGGCCTCATCGTCGTCAACCAACAGCAAACTGCGGTCAGGCCCCAATTCCGCGCCAAGCTCTTCCGCCATGAAACCCTCCGATTTTGCTGTCTGTGTTGAACCTAGGCCGCAAGGCCACCGGGGTCAAACCCCTGTGGCATCTTAGCTTTTGGAAATAAAGCAGGCGGCGCTGTTGGCCATGCTTTCGGCGCTGTCATCCCGCTTGTAGAATTCAACGAACCCTTGGCCCGGCAGCACCAGGTAGGTGAATGTCGAATGGTCCATCAGATAGAACTCATCGCCGCTGTCCTGCTTTTTATAGTAGGTTTTATAGGCCAGAGATGCAGCTTTGACCTGTTCGGCAGAGCCGGTAAGCCCAACCATGCGCGGGTGCAGATTGGCAGCAAATTCCCCAACCACCTGCGGCGTATCCCGTTCCGGGTCAATCGAGATGAACAGAGGCGTCACCTCGATGCCTTTCTCGTCCAGAATATCCACCGCCTCGGCGTTGCGTGCATTGTCCAGCGGGCAGACATCGGGGCAGAATGTATAGCCAAAATAGACCAGCGTCGGCTTGGTGATGACATCCTTGTCCGTCACCGTCGCGCCGGTTTTATCGACCAAGGTAAAGGCGCCACCAATTTCGCCACCACCAACGGCCCCACCCCGGCAATCAGCGTAGGGATCGTTGGACCGGGACTGCCAGACCGACCAGGCTGTGCCACCCAAAAGACCCGCAACGGCCGCCACCGCCAAAGCTGCATAAATCTTTGTCATATCACTGCCTCCGACCTTTCCGCATTGATCCCTGAAGATACCCCCCTTATCAATCGCAAACCCAGACAAAAGGCCAGCCGTCACATGACCGATACCGGCCCCAGCCCATCACTTCGGCCTGAACGCAGCGACTGGCTGCGTCTGCGCACGCTGATATTGCTGCGTTGGCTGGCAATTATGGGGCAATTGGCCGCACTGACCTTTGCCCACCGCTATTACGGCCTGCAATTGCCCTTGGGGCTTTGCTATCTGGCAATCGGGTCGGCAGTGATCGCCAATCTTGTATCGGTCTTTGTCTTTCCCGAAAACAAGCGCCTGACCGAGTCCGAAGCCATCCTGACCTTGGTGTTCGATCTGTCGCAGTTGTCGTTCCTGTTGTACCTGACGGGCGGATTGACCAACCCCTTTGCCCTGTTGATCCTTGCCCCGGTGACGGTATCGGCCAGTGCGCTTGAACTGCGGGCGATTTTCGCACTGGGCACGCTGGCTGCCGTGTTTGTGACGCTGATCGGGCTGGTCAACGTGCCGCTGCGCTTTGCGGATGGCACGGTGTTTCAGATACCGGGGTTGTTCGAGTTTGGCTTCTGGCTGTCCATCGTGATCGGCATAGCGTTTCTTGGCATATACTCGCGCCGCATCGCAACCGAGATGCGGTCGATGTCTGATGCGCTTTTGGCCACTCAGATGGCCTTGGCGCGGGAACAGAAACTGACCGATCTGGGCGGCGTGGTGGCGGCTGCCGCACATGAACTTGGGACCCCTTTGGCGACGATCAAGCTGGTCAGCACAGAGATGATCGACGAATTGGCGGGAAATGCCGATCTGCAAGACGATGCCCGGCTTATCCGCGATCAAGCCGACCGCTGCCGCGACATTCTGAGGTCGATGGGCAAGGCCGGCAAGGACGACCTGCATATGCGTCAGGCACCGATTAGCGCCGTTCTGCATGAGGCAGCAGAACCGCATGTGGCGCGCGGCAAGGACGTGATTTTCAGCTTTGCGCCCGGCCCCGGCAGTGACGCGCCAGAGCCGATCATCTTGCGCAGGCCAGAACTGATTCATGGTCTGCGCAATCTTGTGCAGAACGCCGTGGACTTTGCCCGCCACAGAGTTTGGGTGGACGGGCAATGGACCGCTGATCAACTGACCATCCGCATCATTGATGATGGCAACGGGTTTCCAACTCAGGTGCTGGGCCGCCTTGGTGATCCTTTTGTGCGCTTCAGGCCGATGTCGACGGCGGCCGAATCTCGGCCGGGATATGAGGGAATGGGTCTTGGCCTGTTCATAGCCAAGACACTGCTGGAGCGGACGGGCGCGGAATTGTCGTTCGCCAATGCGGGCGATCCGTTTCTGGCTGCGGATGAACGTCCAGACCGCAGCGGTGCGATTGTCGAGGCCATATGGCCCGCTGCGGCACTGGTGGTTTCACGTGGTTCGGCCTTGGGTGAAAATCAACGATTTGAGTAAGACCTGGGGGTACTGGCAGTGATCTTAACGTCCCATTAACAATATCTCCCCTAAGTTGCACGCAGTGTGGCTTATTCTCTGTGGGGATGGTTGATGGCGATAGATTGGCTGCAAGCGGTTGGGGTGGTTGGCGTTGCGATATTGGCCGCGCTTGCCGGGGTGATCGGTTTGCATTTGCTGTCCACCGGCAAAATCGCGCCGCGATCAGGGCTGTTCAGTCATACCAACGCGGGCTCTGTCTTTCTGTTCGACGGCGAAGTCCTGATTGACAGCACCCCGGGCGCGCGGGCGCTGTTGACGAACACCGCAATTCGTGGCGGCCCCTGGGTGCGGCTTCAGTCTTTTCTGTCAGGCCGTTTTGCGGATGTTGAGGCGGCGCTACAGCGCCTGCCCGAGGTTGGCTGCCTGACAATGACATCACGGCCCGAACGCGGACGACCCTTGCTGTTGCAGGCAGAGCATAGCGGCGGGTTGACCAGAATCGTTCTGTCTGATCCAGCCAGTGGCGACCACACTGTCGGTATGGATCCCCTGGCACAACAGGCAATGACGGACGAATTGGCGACCCTGCGCGACACGCTTGCTCAGGCCCCGGTTCTGATATGGCGTGAGACAGCTGCCGGAGAGGTGGTCTGGGCCAACGCGGGCTATCTGATCCTGGCAAGCCAACTTCCGCGACAAGGCCAAGAGTGGGGCTGGCCGTTGCACAGGGTTTTTGAAAAGACAGCCGTTGCGCAGGGGGTGGCCGGGCAACGTCAGTGCGTGCAGCAGGCAGGACAGCCATCGCGGTGGTTCGACCTGATCTGCCAGCAAGACGGCGAGTTACAGCTGATCTTCGCACTTCCGGCCGACGCAGCCGTGCATGCCGAAACAGCGCTGCGCGACTTCATGCAGACGCTGACGAAGACCTTTGCGCAGCTGCCCATCGGTATGGCGATCTTTGACAAACAGCGCAAGCTGCAACTGTTCAACCCGGCACTGCTTGATCTGACCGGTTTGCCCGCAGACTTTCTGTCACTGCGTCCGTCTTTCCTGTCCGTGCTGGATGCCCTGCGGGATCGCAACATGCTGCCTGAACCGAAAGACTATCGGGGCTGGCGGCGGCAGATCGTCGATATGGAAAAGGCCGCCGCATCGGGTCTGTATGAGGAAACCTGGAACCTTGCTGATGGCCAGACCTATCGCGTCGTTGGCCGCCCCCATCCAAATGGCGCACTGGCACTGATGATTGAAGACATTTCCACTGAAATGCTGCGGACGCGTCGATATCGCGCCGACCTGGAGCTGGGTCAGGCAGTGATTGATGAATTGGACGAGGCGGTGGCCGTCTTTGCGCAATCGGGTCAACTGGTGATGTCGAACGCCGCCTATAGTGCGCTGTGGGGGCATGACCCGGCAGCCGGACTTGCAGAATGTACGGCTGGAAGCCTGGCAACCCATTGGCGATCACTGTCTTCCGCAAGTCGGCTTTGGAATGATGTCGAAGATTATGTCGCCACCATCGGTGATCGCGAAAGCTGGAAGGCAGAAGCAAGGCTTTTGGATGGCCGGCTGGTCCAATGCCGGTTCTCGCCGCTGTCGGCAGGGGCAACTTTGGCGACATTTCGCGCTGTGACCACGGTTGAGGTGGGTCAATCCAAGCTTGCCGAGACAAAACGGCGAAAGGCCTGATCCATTCCGGCTTGCGGTGGCGATTGGGCGCGGTAGACTCAGAACATGGTTTCTCTTGTTCATGATGTCATAATTTCCCTGCCCGATGCGGCAGCGACGGATCGGCTGGGCGTTTGGCTGGCCGCACACCTTGGGGCAGGTGACTGCCTGCTGCTGGCTGGCCCAATTGGTGCTGGTAAAAGCCAACTTGCCCGCGCCTTGATCCGCGCGCGCCTTGGTCGATTCGAGGATGTGCCCTCACCCACCTTCACCTTGGTGCAGACCTATCAGGCCGATGTGGAAATCTGGCACGCTGATCTGTATCGCCTTTCACACCCGGATGAAGTTCTGGAATTGGGCTTGGATGACGCGTTCGCTGATGCGATTTGCCTGATCGAATGGCCGGATCGACTGGGCAGGCTTGCGCCAAAGGGTGCAATTTCAATCGAACTTTCAGCAAAGGATGACGGACGGTTGGCGCGCATAACCTGCGCCGAACCATCACCTTTGCTGAATGCGCTTGCGCAGGAATGGCCCGCTCATGCCTGACCGCGCCAAGCTTTCACAACAGTTTCTGGACCGAGCCGGCTGGGCCGCTGCAAAGCGCCGCTTTCTGGCAGGGGACGCGTCCGACCGCAGCTATGACCGTCTGATCCGGCCCGGCGAAACGGCGGTCTTGATGGATGCACCGCCGGGCAAAGGCGACGATCCCGCCATCTTTCTTCAAATCGCCGCGCATCTTTCAGGCCTTGGTCTTTCCGCACCGCGCTGCCTTGCACAAGATCTGACTCACGGTTTTCTATTGTTAGAGGATCTGGGGGATGGTGTTTACGCCCGAATTCTGGCCAAAGAGCCCCTGTCAGAAGCCGCGCTTTACACGGCCGCCGCCGATGTTCTGGCCCATCTGCAACGTCATCCCGCGCCGCCAGACCTGCAAAACCTGACAGCACAGGATTGGGCCGGGGCGGCTTGTTTTGCACTGAACTGGTATGCCTTTGCCGTTACAGGCAGCCGTCCCGATACGACCGCCTTTCACGACACCCTTGCCGAACTGCTTTCCAAACATGCCGACGGCCCGCGCGTCATGATCCTGCGGGACTACCACGCCGAAAACCTTCTCTGGCTGCCGGATCGAACGGGACTGGCGCGTGTCGGCCTGCTTGACTTCCAGTTGGCGCAGATGGGGCAGCCCGGCTATGATCTTGTCTCGCTGCTGCAAGATGCCCGCCGTGATGTTTCACGTGAAACAGAGGCCGCGACGCTGCGTCATTTCATCGTGAACGCTGGCTCAGATCAGGCAGATTTCGAAACCGCCTACGCCATTCTGGGGGCCCAGCGCGCTCTGCGCATCCTTGGCATCTTTGCCCGGCTTTGCCTTGTGGCCGGAAAGCCCGGCTATGTTGCCCTGATCCCTCGGGTATGGGAACAGTTGCAGCGCAATCTTGCCAGCCCCGATCTTGCGCCGCTGGCGCGGATATGCGCCGGTCTGCTGCCAGAACCCACACCCAAAGCCCTTGCCAAGATAGGTTCCCAATGCGGCCATTTCCGCTGATGCTGTTCGCCGCCGGCTTTGGCACCCGGATGGGGGCGCTGACCGCCGATCGGCCCAAACCGCTTGTGCCGGTTGCAGGCAAACCGCTGCTGGATCATGCATTGGACGTCGCGGATGCCGCTGGCATCACTGATATCGTGATCAACCTGCACTATCTTGGACAGCAGATCGCCACCCATATCGCCCACCGCAACATCGCCCTGTCCTGGGAGCGTGATCAAATCCTGGAAACCGGCGGTGGCTTGCGTGCCGCCCTGCCCAAGATGGGCGGTGGCCCAGTGATGACGCTGAACACCGATGCTGTCTGGACAGGAGCCAATCCGCTGACACAGCTATTGACCGCCTGGGACGAGGGCAAGATGGATACGCTGTTGCTTTTGCTGCCCGCCGATCAGGCGCGGGGTCATAAGGGGCGCGGAGATTTTCTGCTGGCTGACGACGGGCGTGTTGTGCGCGCCAATGGCGCGGCTGGGCCGGTGTATCTGGGCGCACAGATCATCCGGGATTCGGCGCTTTTGGCAATACCAGACCCTGTTTTTTCCCTGAACAGACCCTGGGATGATCTGATTGCAAAAGGCCGCGCCTATGGCGTGATTCATCAGGGTGGCTGGTGCGATGTTGGCAGCCCGGAAGGCATCCAGACCGCCGAGGCCCTGCTGGGATCCGCGCATGTTTAGCGCCGGCTTCTTCGCCCTGCCCCCGGGCGCCGACTTTCCAGCGCATCTGGTGGCGGGCCTGACCGAGCGCATGGCCGATCAGCCACCCGAAGCAATGGCCCGGGTGACCGTGTATCTCAATACCGCGCGCATGCGCCGCCGCGTGACAGACCTGTTCACCGAAACGGGCGCGCGGTTTTTGCCACGGTTGCGGTTGGTGACAGACCTTGCCCAGGACCCCGGCCTTGCCCTGCCTGCCGCCATTCCACCGCTGCGGTTGCGGTTGGAACTGGCCAAACTGATTGCGGGATTGCTTGACGCCCAGCCAGAACTGGCCCCTCGTGCCGCGCTTTTTGATCTAGCCGACAGCCTTGCCACCCTGATCGACGAAATGCAGGGCGAAGGCGTCTCTCCGCAGGCAATAGCGGCGCTGGACGTCTCGAACCACTCCAAACACTGGGAGCGCACGCAGACCTTTCTGTCAATCATCGCCCCTTTGTTTACCGACACGCTGAACGCCGAGGCGCGGCAGCGGCTGGCGGTGGCGCGACTGACGGACCGGTGGGCGGTTGCTCCCCCGCAAGGCCCGATACTGGTGGCGGGCTCGACCGCCTCGCGCGGCACCACGGCATTGTTCATGCAGGCTGTGGCGCGACTGCCACAGGGGGCCTTGCTGCTGCCCGGCTATGATTTTGACACCCCAGCCACCGTCTGGGCCGCGATGGACGATGCACTGACCGCCGAAGACCACCCGCAGTACCGCTTTCGCCGCCTGATGGACCTGCTGGGCATCGCGCCAAACGACATTCAGCAATGGCGCGCCGTAAACGCCCCCGATCCTGACCGCAACAGTCTGATTTCCCTGTCTTTGCGGCCCGCACCTGTCACAGATCAATGGCTGGTCGAAGGACCGAAACTGCCGCACCTGCCCAAAGCAACCCAAGATGTCACCTTGATCGAGGCGCAATCGCCCCGCACCGAGGCGCTTGCCATAGCCCTGATCCTGCGAGACGCCGCGCAGAATGGCACCAAAGCCGCACTGATATCGCCCGATCGCAACCTGACACGGCAGGTCACTGCCGCTTTGGATCGGTGGGCAATCCTTCCTGACGACAGCGCCGGGCGGCCCTTGGCGCTTTCTGCACCGGGCCGGTTCCTGCGCCACGTCGCCGGTCTTTTTGGTGAAAAGCTGACAGCGGATCGGTTGCTGACGCTGCTGAAGCACCCGTTGACCGCATCTTCGGATGATCGCGGGCAACATTTGCTGTTTACCCGGCATCTGGAGTTGAAGCTGCGCCGATACGGTCCCAGCTTTCCGACGGGGGCCGACCTGATCGTCTGGGCGCAGACGCGAAAAGATAGCGGCATTCAGGATTGGGCCAGCTTCATTGCCTCTGCTCTGGACGGGCTTGAAGGCATCGCCACCCGCCCTCTGACCGATCACGTCAGCCAGCACCGCAGTCTTGCCGAAACCTTGGCGCGTGGCACCGCCCCCTCGGGAACCGGCGGGCTGTGGGACAAAGAAGCGGGCATCGCCGCACTTGCCCTGATGGATGATCTGGCCTCCGAGGCCCCGCATGGCGGCAGCTTTTCTGCACCCGCCTATCGCGATCTTTTCGGCGCGCTGGTGAACAAGGGTGAAGTGCGCGAATCCGTGCAGGGCCACCCCAACATCATGATCTGGGGCACGCTTGAGGCACGGGTGCAGGGGGCCGAACTGGTCATTCTGGGCGGGCTGAACGATTCAATCTGGCCAAAACTGCCCGAGCCTGACCCTTGGCTGAACCGCAGTATGCGCAAAAATGCGGCTCTGTTGTTGCCCGAACGCCAGATTGGTCTGTCGGCGCATGATTATCAACAGGCCATCGCCGCCCCCCGCGTGGTGCTGACCCGCGCAACGCGCAACGCCGAATCCGAAACCGTGCCGTCACGCTGGATCAACCGCCTGGTCAACCTGATGGAGGGGCTGCCAACGCTGGACGGTCCCGCAGCACTGGACCAGATGCGCGCGCGCGGTGCAAAATGGCTGGCAATGGCACATGCACTAGAGCGGCCCACGGCTGCGATGCTGGCCGATCCGCGCCTTATGCCCGCGCGCCGCCCGGCCCCACGTCCGCCCGTCTCTGCGCGCCCCGACAGGCTGTCACTGACCAACATCGCCCGTCTGATCCGCGACCCCTATGCGATCTACGCGCGCCATATCCTGAAACTTTACCCACTGGACCCACTGCACGCTGCCCCTGATCCGCGTGACCGTGGCATGGTGGTACACGAAGTGCTGGAGCGTTTCGTGAAAACCCGCCCCAAGGTGGAAACCCGCGCCGAGGCCCGCCGCCGCCTGCTGGACATTGCCGTCACCGTTCTGGCCGAACAGACCCCCTTTCCAGCCGCCCGCACCCTGTGGCTGGCACGGCTCGATCGGGCGGCTGATCATTTTCTTACCCAGGACACGCGGCATGGCGGCACGCCGTTGATTGTGGAAACCGTCGGTTCGGTGCCCTTGTCGCCCTTGCCCTTCACCCTTTATGGCACGCCCGACCGCATTGACCGGCTGCCCGATGGCCGGCTGCAGATGATCGACTACAAGACCGGCAGCCCCCCCACCGAAGCGCAGCAACGCGCCTACGAAAAGCAGCTCTTGCTGGCAGCCGCGATGGCCGAGCGTGGTGGCTTTGCCAATCTGGGCCCCTCTGATGTGGCCAAGATCAGCTACATCGGCCTTGGTGCCGGCGAAAAAGCCGTGGAAACGGATATGACGCCCGACCTGTTGCGGCAGGAATGGGAAAAGCTGATCACCCTGATAGGCCGCTACCTGACCCGTACCACCGGTTACACCGCGCGGCGGGCCGTGTTCGAAGATCGCTATCCCGGCGACTATGACCACCTTGCGCGCTATGGTGAATGGCAGATGTCAGATCGCGCCCAACCTGAAACAGTCGGGCCGGAGGATGACGCATGAAACGCAGTGAAGCCTCTGAAAGACAGGTTCAGGCGTCAGACCCCAACGCGACGACATGGCTTTCGGCCAATGCCGGGTCGGGCAAGACCCGCGTGCTGACCGACCGGGTGGCGCGTCTGTTGCTGGCGGGCGTGCAGCCGCAGCACATCCTGTGCCTTACCTACACCAAGGCCGCCGCAACCGAGATGCAGAACCGCCTGTTCCGCCGCCTTGGTGAGTGGGCGATGAAGCCCGACGCCGACCTGCACGCGGCTTTGGCGGAATTGGGGGATGACGGTCGCCACGCTTCTGGTGCGCTGGCGAAGGCGCGGCAGTTGTTTGCCCGGGCCATTGAAACCCCCGGTGGATTGCGCATTCAGACCATCCACAGCTTTTGCGCCACCTTGCTGCGCCGGTTTCCGCTGGAGGCGGGTGTTTCGCCGCAATTCACAGAACTTGACGATCGCGCCGCGCGTCTGCTGCGCAGCGCCATTGTCGAAGAGATGGCCGAGACCACCGCACCCGCCGTGATGGCCGAAGTGGCGCGCGTCTACACCGGAGATGACTTTACAGCATTGATGGAGCAGGTGGCCAGCAAGCGCGCGGGCTTTGACAAGCCCCTGACCGAAGCGCAGGCGCGGGCGCTGTTTGGGGTACCGCCCGGCGAAAGCAGCACCGCAATCCTGGCCGATGTGTTCTTGGGCTATGAGTCGGCGTTGCTGGCCAAGATCTTGCCGGTCATGGCGGGTGGCAAGCCCACCGATGCAAAAATTGCCGCGCAATTGGGGGCACTTGACCTTGATGCGCCAACGCTAAGCACGCTGATGGCGCTTGAGGACGTGTTTCTTTTCACGGCCAAAACCGCCGCACCCTTCGCGGCGAAAATCGGCAAGATCCCCACCAAAGACCTGCAAAAAGTCCTTGCACCCGATCTGGATCAACTTGATGCCTTGATGCTGCGGGTCGAGTCTGCACGAAACCGCCGTATCGCCCTGCAAGCCGCGCAGAAAAGCGCCACGTTGCACCGCTTTGCCGCGGCCTTTCTGCCGCTTTATGCCCGGCGCAAGGCCGATCGCGGTTGGCTGGATTTCGATGATCTGATCACCCGCGCCAAATCGCTGTTGACCGACCCGTCTGTCGCCGCTTGGGTGCTGTTCCGGCTTGATGGCGGCATTGACCACATTCTGGTGGACGAGGCGCAGGACACCAGCCCCGATCAATGGCGCGTGATCGAGCTTTTGGCAGCCGAGTTTACCGCCGGTGAGGGCACCCGGGCGGGCGGCCGCACCCTGTTTGTCGTGGGCGACAAAAAGCAGTCGATCTATTCTTTCCAAGGCGCGGATGTGGCCGCCTTTGATGAAAAGCATGCTCTGTTCGATCACAAATTCAAGTCGGCGGATCAGCATTTTCAAACCCTTGCACTGGAATATTCGTTCCGGTCGTCCCCGGCCATCTTGCGACTGGTCGATGAAACCTTCGGCAGCCGCTTTCCCGAGGCGTTGGGCGAAAACGTGTCGCACCACGCCTTCAAAGACCTGATGCCGGGGCGCGTAGACCTATGGCCGCTGATTGATCCGACAAAGGCCGATAAGGACGAGAACTGGGAAGACCCGGTTGATCTGATCGCGGAAACCCATCACGCGGCGCGGCTGGCAGAAAAGATTGCGCATGAAATCAAGGTGATGATCGACGCGCAGGTGCAGATTCCCGTTGATATGAAAGAGGCAGCGGCGGGCTGTCGACCTGTTCATGCGGGTGATTTCCTGATCCTGGTGCAACGGCGTTCAGCCTTGTTTTCCGAGATTATTCGCGCCTGCAAGAAGTTGCTTTTGCCGATTGCCGGGGCGGATCGGCTGAAACTTGGCGCGGAACTGGCGGTCAAGGATTTGGCGGCGCTTCTGGCTTTTCTGGCAACCCCCGAAGATGATCTGTCGCTTGCGGCCTTGCTGCGCTCTCCGCTTTGCGGTTGGACCGAAGCGCAGCTTTATGATCTTGCCCGGGGTCGCAAAGGCTATCTGTGGGAAGCACTGCGCAATCGGACAGATCACGCAGAAACGCGGGCCATGCTGACAGACCTGCGGGATCAGGCAGATTTCCTGCGCCCCTTCGATCTGATCGAGCGCGCCCTGACACGCCACGATGGCCGCCGCCGTCTGCTGGCGCGTCTTGGGCCAGAGGCCGAGGATGGCATTGACGAACTGCTGTCGCAGGCGTTGGCCTATGAGCGTAACGACATTCCCAGCCTGACCGGATTTCTGATCTGGCTGGAAACCGACGACATCGAGGTCAAGCGTCAGATGGACAGCGAGGGTCACCGGATCCGCGTGATGACGGTGCACGGTGCCAAGGGGCTGGAAGCGCCCATCGTGATCCTGCCCGAAACCGCCGACCGCAAGCCGCCAGACCGGGATGAGATTTACGCTTTGCCTGACGATACTCCGGTATGGAAGACCGGGGCAGAGGACAGCCCAGACGCCATCCGTCAGGTGCGCGCGGCGCGGCTGGCCCGGACCGAACAGGAAAGCCTGCGGCTGTTGTATGTGGCACTGACACGGGCACGGGCCTGGCTGATTGTGGCAGGCGCGGGTACGGCGAAATCCGAAGGCGCGTGGTATCGGCTGGTGTCGCAAGGCATGCAGGCGGTCGGAGCCCAGGCTGCGGCAGGCGGCATTCTGCGCTATCAGGTTGGCGATTGGCCTGCGCCGGCGGCAGAAACGTCTTTGACCCTGCCTGAATTATACGAACTGCCTGCATGGGCGCTGGTTCCGGCCACCGATCCACAACGACCTGCGGCGTTGATCTCGCCCTCTGATCTGGGCGGGGCCAAGGTTTTGCCGGGTGAGGCGGATGGATCAACCGAAGACGAAGCAAAGGCGCGCGGCACCGCCCTGCATCTTTTGCTGGAACATCTGCCGTTGTCCGCACCGGCGGATTGGCCTGCGATGGCGGCGGCTGTGGTGCCCGACCCCATCCTGTGCGCCGGAATACTGCGCGAAGCCTCGGGCGTCCTGACGGCCCCCGATCTGGCGTATCTGTTTGGCCCGGACACGATGGCCGAAGTACCGATCTCTGCCGACCTGCGGGGCCACAGGCTTTACGGCAGCATTGACCGACTGATTGTTACCGACAGGGTGGTCACGGCGGTGGATTACAAATCCAACCACCTGATCCCGGCAAGCCCG
Organism: uncultured Cypionkella sp.; assembly: GCA_964497815.1. Taxonomy (GTDB): domain Bacteria; phylum Pseudomonadota; class Alphaproteobacteria; order Rhodobacterales; family Rhodobacteraceae; genus Cypionkella. The sequence goes on along the minus strand of CAZCFC010000001.1, from coordinate 3,620 downwards.
GCGCAAATCCCGGAAGGTCTGTTGCGGCAATTGGGGGCCTATGCCCACGCCCTGCAACAGATCTACCCGACACGGCGCATTGAAACTGCGATCCTGTGGACACGGGCGGCGCAACTGATGCCCGTCGATCCCGATATCGTGAGTGCGGCCTTGGCGCGCACCACGATAGAGAGTGCCCGCGCCCCTTGACGCGGCCCCCGGTCGTCCATAGGTTCTGTGTCCGACACTTTCCCTCAGGAGATCCCGCCATGGGTGCCAACACCGTCGCCGTGACCGATGCCACTTTTGATGCCGAAGTCCGCAAATCGGATATTCCGGTTGTCGTGGACTTCTGGGCCGAATGGTGCGGCCCCTGCCGTCAGATTGGCCCGGCTCTGGAAGAGCTGGCCGCCGAATACGCGGGCAAGGTGAAGATCGTGAAGGTCAACGTTGACGAAAACCCCGAAAGTCCGGCGGTTCTGGGCGTGCGTGGTATTCCGTCGTTGTTCCTGTTCAAGAACGGCGAAGTGGTGTCGAACAAGGTTGGCGCCGCGCCAAAGGCCGCACTGGCCAACTGGATTGCTTCGGCAATCTGATCTTTTGCAGGGCTTGTGGATAGGGGGCGTCCTTTCGGGGGCGCCTTTTTCATATCGGCCAGCCGTGTTCGCGCAAGCGAAGCTGAATGCGCTGGGTCGCATTTTCGTCGATGGCTGAAATTGCCTGCGCCTTGAAAAACCAATGCAAGTAAGGCGCGAAGGGTGCCCGCTTTCGCATGATGTCGAACGCGGCCTTCACACCGAAATGCGGCACCGACCCCGCGATGTGATGAAAGTCGATCCGAGCGAACAGAACGGCGGGTTTTCTGGCAAAAAAGCCGGAAAGGGCCATCGCGGAATTCTCGGTCACAACATAATCACAACTGGCCAGCAATTCGATCGAGGGGCGCTGCGAAATCTCGAACCGATCACCAAAGCGGGATAGCGCGCCTAACGCTTGGGGGCTGTAGGTTTCGCGCGGGTGCAGCGTGGCGATACTCTTGCGTGACGGGTCGGCGGCCAGCGTGCTGGCGATCATGCTGACAGGGCTTTGCGATTGAAAATGGCGATGCTCGGTCAATTTGCCCTGAAGTGGCATGAAAATATGGCCATCAGCCCGGACTGGCATCTGGCCAAACATCCGGGACCGCCAACGATTGGGAAACCACTCGTCCCCTGTGCCTCCCGGAAAGGGCTTGGCGGCCACGTCCCAATCCCAGCGGTCATTCGTCGCCTCAATCCGCCAGAACGGGTTCATGTAGCAGCGGCGCAAACACAGGCAATGCGGCTCTGTGACGGCCCGATTGTAGATCAGGTGATACCCGTCACCGCCCACTTGCTCGGCTTCGTCGCGCAAATTGATCTGCCAGCCCGCCCGCGCAACCGCCTGTGTGATCAAAGCATAAATCCCGTCACCCGTCGTGACCTGAGCACGCTTGCGGGCGGGAAGGTAGAAGTTCAGAAGACACTGTCGGGACATACGCGCAGGTTAAGACAATTCCCGCCCGGTTGCCAACCGTCCGGCTTGTGCGATGCGCTGCGGCCTTCCATATAGAGAGAAGCAAGCGGAGGGCTGATATGGCCGACGATAAATTTCCCGGCTGGCACGGCACCACAATTCTGGCGGTGCGGCGCGGTGGCGAAGTGGTGGTGGCGGGCGACGGACAAGTGTCGTTGGGCAACACGGTGATCAAGGGCACTGCCCGCAAGGTGCGGCGGCTGTCGCCCGGCGGGCACGATGTGGTGGCGGGCTTTGCAGGTTCGACCGCCGACGCCTTTACCCTGCTGGAACGGCTTGAGAAAAAGCTGGAATCCGCCCCCGGCCAATTGGCCCGCGCCTGCGTCGAACTGGCCAAGGATTGGCGGATGGACAAGTACCTGCGCAACCTTGAGGCCATGCTGATCGTCACCGATGGCACAGATCTGTACGTGATCACCGGGGCAGGCGATGTGCTGGAGCCGGAACATGATGTGGCTGCCATCGGCTCGGGCGGCAACTTTGCGCTGGCCGCCGCGCGCGGGCTGATGACCACCGATCTGCCCGCCGAAGACGTGGCCCGCCGCGCCATGGCGATTGCGTCTGAAATCTGCGTGTTTACCAATGGCAACCTGACGGTGGAGCGGATTTCCAAATGACCAACCTGACCCCACGCGAAATCGTTTCCGAGCTTGACCGCCACATCATCGGCCAGCGCGACGCCAAGCGCGCCGTTGCAGTGGCCTTGCGCAACAGGTGGCGCTGTCGTCATCTGGCCGATGACATCCGGGATGAGGTGTATCCCAAGAACATTCTGATGATTGGCCCTACCGGCGTCGGCAAAACTGAAATTGCGCGGCGTCTGGCCAAGCTGGCGAAAGCGCCGTTTCTGAAGGTTGAGGCGACGAAGTTCACCGAAGTGGGCTATGTCGGCCGGGATGTGGACAGCATCATCCGCGATCTGGTTGACACGGCGATGGTCGATACCCGCGCCCGGATGCGCGAGGATGTGGCTGCACGCGCCAAATCGGCGGCGGAAGAGCGCGTGATCGAGGCTTTGGCCGGCAAAGACGCCCGCGAGCAGACCCGCGAGATGTTCCGGGGCAAGCTGCGGCGCGGCGAATTGGACGACACCGTGATCGAGCTGGACATCGCAGACCCCACCCCCGCCATGCCGATGATGGGCGGGCAGGGGATGGAACTGCAGATGCAGGGCCTGCAAGACTTGTTCAAGGCTTTTGGCAGCCGCTCGACGCGCAAGAAGGTCACGGTTGCCGACAGCTATGATCTGCTGATCGGGCAAGAGGCCGACAAGTTGCTGGATGATGAGACAGTGAAAGCCGCCGCACTGCAGGCGGTTCAGGAAAACGGGATCGTGTTTCTGGACGAAATAGACAAGATCTGTGCCCGGTCAGACGCGCGCGGCGCTGATGTGTCGCGCGAAGGCGTGCAGCGCGATCTGCTGCCGCTGATCGAAGGCACCACGGTTTCGACAAAGTACGGACCGGTGAAAACAGATCACATCCTGTTCATCGCCAGCGGTGCGTTCCATGTCGCCAAACCTTCTGATCTGCTGCCCGAATTGCAGGGACGCCTGCCGATCCGGGTAGAGCTGGCGCCACTGACGGAAGGCGACTTCGTGCGAATCCTGACCGAAACAGACAACGCGCTGACCCGACAGTACGCGGCGCTGATGGGCACCGAGGATGTGGTGGTGACGTTCACCAAGGACGGCATCGCAGCATTGGCGCGGATCGCAGCCGAGGTGAACCGCAGCGTCGAGAACATTGGCGCGCGCAGGCTTTACACAGTGATGGAGCGGGTGTTCGAAGATCTGTCGTTCACCGCACCAGATCGCAGCGGTGAGGCCGTGATTGTCGACGCAGGCTTTGTCGAGATCAACCTTGGCGCGCTGTCACGATCGGCGGACATTTCAAGGTATGTCTTGTAGTGGCGATGCCAAGCCCTTGATTTGACGCGACTTGTATGAGCCAAGATCACGGGTTTTCCCCCGCCCTGCGCTGTTTTGCGCGCGGGCCAGTCATCGGCTTGACCCCGCCCTGCATACAGCCGACTCTGCTGCACAAAAGGTGACAGCATGACTCGTATTTTCCTGCTCTTGGGGCTGA